>NZ_RZTI01000060.1:0-35163 GCF_003997275.1 Mesorhizobium sp. M6A.T.Ce.TU.002.03.1.1 | reverse complement strand
GCCGCCAGACCGTCCGCCAGACTCAACTGACCCAAAACACGATCCGCCATCCCGAATCTCCCTGCTCCAACCTTCACCACAGAATCACCGTTCGGCTTCTGTGCAAAGGTCTCACAAGGGGAGAAGGGGAAGGCGCCACCTCTCAAACCGACGCGGTCAGGCCGCCGTCGACATAAAGCGTGTGGCCATTGACGAAGGACGATGCATCCGACGCCAGGAAGACTGCGGCGCCGATCAGTTCATCGACATTGCCCCAGCGCCCGGCCGGCGTGCGCTTCTCCAGCCAGGCGGAGAATTCCGGATTGTCGACCAGCGCCTGGTTCATCTCGGTGCGGAAATAGCCGGGCGCGATGGCATTGATCTGCAGGCCGTGTTTCGCCCAGTCGGCGCACATGCCCCTGGTCAGGTTCCTGATCGCGCCCTTGGTCGCCGTGTAGGGCGCGATGCCGGTTCTGGCGAGCTCGCTTTGCACCGAACCGATGTTGATGATCTTGCCTTTGCCGCGCGGAATCATGTGCCGGGCCACCGCCTTGCCGGCGTGGAAGGCGCCCGAGACATTGGTCTTGAACAGGCGCTCCCACTGCTCCTCGGGAAAATCCTCGAGCGGCGCGCGGAACTGCACGCCGGCATTGTTGACGAGGATGTCGATGGCGCCGATCTCGGCCTCGATCCGGGCAATGTCTTCATCGACCGCATGAAAATCGGTCACGTCGAAGATCGAGGCATGCGCCTTGAAGCCGGCGTCGCCCAGCCTTGCCACCGCACCAGCGACCTTGCCCGGATCGCGGCCGTTCAGCACCACGCTCGCGCCATGCTCGGCAAGGCCCCGCGCCAGGGCAAAGCCGATTCCCTGGCCGGAACCGGTGATCAGCACCAGCCGTCCGTCGAGGCTGAAGAGGGATTTCACCATCAGACTGTCTTTTGTTTGACAATGATCTTATCCGAACCGACGGTCAGCGCCGCTTTCGCCGGCGCGGACCTTCGGTTCGGGATCATGGTCCTATTCGTTGCGCCTGAAATTGCGTAGCCGGTCGAACAGGACCGCCATCAGAATAGCGCCGCCAATAAAGGTACCTTGCCAGAACGCATTGATGCCGAGCAGGCCGAGACTGTTGCGGATCACCTCGATCAGCGCTGCGCCGACGACGGCGCCAAAGGCCGTACCCATGCCGCCCGCCAAATTGGCGCCGCCGATGACGGTGGCGGCGATAACCTGAAGCTCCATGCCGTTGCCGAGATTGGTGGTGACGGCGCCCAGCCAGCCGGTCTGGATGATGCCGGCAACGCCCGCTGCCAGCGCCGAGATCATGTAGACCGCGACCTTGATCTGGCGCACCGGAACGCCGGTCAGCGTCGCCGCATGCTCGTTGCCACCGATGGCGAAGATGTGCCGGCCGAATTTCGTCCAGCGCAGCACGAAGCCGGTGATCAGCGCCAGCAAGATGGTGTAGAGCACCGGATTGGCGATGCCGAACACCCAGGCGCCGCCGCCCAACGCCAGAAGCTTGTCGTGATCGGGCCCGAACTGGAAGACGACGGTGTTGTTGGAGGCGACCATGGCCAGGCTGCGGGCGATCGACAGCATTCCGAGCGTCACCACGAAGGGCGGAAAGCCGAGATAGGCGATCAAAATGCCGTTGAAGGCGCCGATAATCAGCGCTGTCGCGATCGCAGCGGCGATGCCGACCTCGATGCCGTAGCCGGCATGCATGGTGACGGCCAGCACCATCGAGCACAGGCAAAGTACCGAGCCGACCGACAGGTCGATGCCGCCGGTGATGATGACGAACGTCATTCCGAGCGCCACAATGGCGACGAAAGTGACGTTGCGGGTGATGTTGTAGAGGTTCTTCGTCGTGGCGAAGGAATCCGTGGCCACGGACAGGAACAGACAGGCGAGGATGACCGCGATCACCACCCAGAAGGTCTGGCTGGCAAACACCCTGCTCAGCAAAGTGTGCTGTTTCTGCGCGATCGTCTGGTCAAGAGTTACTGCCATCGTCGACCTTTATTTGCTTGCGTGGTGGAACCCGCTGACATCAAACCTGTTCGATGGCGCCGGTAATGAGCCCGGTGACTTCCTCGGGCGAACTCGACGCGATCGTCTTGTCGGCGACCTTGCGGCCGCGCCGCATGACGATGACGCGATCGGCAACATCAAAGACGTCTGGCATGCGGTGACTGATCAGCACGACCGCAATGCCCTGGTCGCGCAGATGGCGGATCAGGTTCAGCACCTCGGCGACCTGCCGGACCGAGATCGCCGCCGTCGGCTCGTCCATCAGCACGATCTTGGCTTGCGAAAGCATGGTGCGGGCGATCGCCACCGCTTGCCGCTGGCCGCCCGACATCTGCTTGACCAGGTCGCGCGGGCGGGTCTCGGATTTCAGCTCGGCAAAGATCTGGCCGGCGCGCTTGTACATCGCGGCGTAGTCGAGGATGCGAAACGGGCCGATGCCGCGGCGCAGCTCGCGTCCGAGATAAACATTGGCGGCGGCCGTCAGATTGTTGCACAGCGCGAGATCCTGATGGACGATCTCGATGCCGTGCTGGCGCGCCTCCACCGGCTTGTGCAGGATCAGATCCTTGCCGTCCATCTGCATCGTGCCATGGCTCGGGGGGAAATTGCCGGCGATCATCTTGACCAGCGTCGACTTGCCGGCGCCGTTGTCGCCCATCAGGCCGACCACCTGTCCGGCCTCGATCGAGAGCGAAACGTCGTTGACAGCCTGGATGGCGCCGAAATGTTTCGAGATATTGGTGAGTTCGAGAACCGACACCAGACTGCTTCCTCCCCGTGCTTTCGGCCGGCGGTTCTGCCGCGGCCCTCGCTCTTTTCCGGCCCCTCCCGGAAACAGCGCTTTCGCCCATTTACGCACATGCCCCCTTGGCGTCAACAGCGGCTTCTTTCGAAAAATCCGTTTTGTAGGACAAATAGCAATTGACGTTCGTCGCAAGCCGATATTAGCTAAGCGCCGGAGGAGATTATGCCGATCTCCTGTTCCGGCTCGCCGGGCGGAGTAGGCGGAGGTTTATCGGTCGAGGATCTGGCAGCGTCCGTATCGCGCTGGTCTGCTACCGCATCTGGAAATGCTTATCGGCCCGGCTTGGCGACACGAGCGCTCGCGAAACGAACCTCTGTCATCGCTTGACCCGGGCTGGTCTGTGTGGCGGGCACGCCGTGTCCGTCTGTTTCAAGGGAGGACTGACATGAGGAAATCACTATTGCTCGCCGCCGTCGCCGTCATGGCGTTGGGTGCCGGGCCGGCTTTGGCCAAGAAACAGCTCGTCATCGTGGTGAAGGGGCTCGACAATCCGTTCTTCGAGGCCATCAACCAGGGTTGCCAGAAATGGAACAAGGAAAATGCCAGCTCGGAGTATGAGTGCTTCTACACCGGCCCGGCATCGACCTCGGACGAGGCCGGCGAAGCCCAGATCGTTCAGGACATGCTGAGCAAGCCCGATACAGTGGCGATGGCCATTTCGCCGTCCAACGCGCCGCTGATCGCGCAGACGATCAAAAGCGCCAATCCGTCGATCCCGATCATGACGCTCGACGCCGACCTCAGCAAGGAAGATGCGGGGCTGCGCAAGACCTATCTCGGCACCGACAACTACCTGATGGGATACAAGATCGGCGAGTACATCAAGAAGGGCAAGCCGGATGGCGGCAAGATCTGCACCATCCAAGGCAATCCGGCGGCCGACAACATCCTGCGCCGCGCCCAAGGCATGCGCGACGCGCTTACAGGCCAGAAGGATCTCCCGGCGCTCGCCGGCGAGGGCGGCTGGACCGAAGTTGCCGGCTGCCCGGTGTTCACCAATGACGACGGCGCCAAGGGCGTGCAGGCGATGACCGATATCCTCGCCGCCAATCCCGATCTCGACGCCTTCGGCATCATGGGCGGCTGGCCGCTGTTCGGCGCGCCGCAGCCCTATCGCGACCTGTTCAAGCCGATGGCCGACAAGATCGCCAAGAACGAGTTCGTCATCGGCGCCGCCGATACGATCGGTGATGAAGTGGCCATTGCCAAGGAGGGTCTGGTGACCGCGCTGGTCGGCCAACGGCCGTTCGAGATGGGCTACAAGGCGCCCTCGGTGATGATCGACCTGGTCGAAGGCAAGCCCGTCGCCGATCCAGTCTTCACCGGTCTCGACGAGTGCACCAAAGATACGGTCGACACCTGCATCCAGAAGTAGGTTCGCAGTTTTCGGGGCGTCCGATCGACGGGCGCCCCGTCACGCCGGTTCATGAAACGTGCGAGGCGACATTGCCGGGGCGAACCGCTCCTGCTTTGCCGCGCCTTGAGTTCAGCCTGCACCGGGGGAACGTGGATGCCGGACGCAAGACCGAAAAAGCGACTTACCACGGTCAAGGAACGGGCCAAGATCAAGGCACGGGCCGCCCGTCCGGTCGGCGCTCGCCGTGCCGACGCGGCGCTGATCCCCGGATCGAGCGTGCATGCGTCGCTGGCCAACGAGATCGGTCTTCGGATCGTGCGCGGCGACTATCCGCCGGGAACCATCCTGCCCAACGAAGCTAAATGGTCGGAGACCTTCGACGTCAGCCGCTCGGCCGTGCGCGAGGCGATCAAGATGCTGATGGCCAAGAGCCTGCTCGCCTCACGCCCGAAGATCGGCAGCTGGGTCGAGCCGAAGGAGCGCTGGAATCTACTCGATCGCGACGTGCTCGCCTGGTACGCGACGGCGCCCGATCGCGAAATGTTCCTGCGCACGGTGCAGGAGTTTCGTCACATCATCGAGCCGGAAGCCAGCGCCTTTGCCGCGATCCGGCGTAGCGACGAACAGATGGCCGAGATCAGCCAGGCCTGCCGGGAGATGGGGGAGGCGGCGACGCTGCCGGAACGCACCCGCGCGGATACCCGTTTTCATCTGGCCATCCTGCGTGCCTCGGGCAACGATCTCCTGGTGCCGCTCGGCGTGCTGATCGAATCGGCGCTCGACCACCTCTTCGTTTTCGTCACGCGCGAAACCAGCGACCAGCCTCGGGCGCAGGCGCTGCATGAGGCCATCGAGAAGAACATCCGTCTCCAGCGGCCGGCTGCAGCCCGCACGGCAGTGCACAGACTACTCGCCAACACTGACGACGTTATCGGACGGTCACGGCGGTAATTCATCCAGCAAGGCTGGCGCCGTCTGCCCCTGCCTTACGTTGGCGATTGGCGAAAGCCGAAGTGACGTCCAATCTCCCCCCCCCTTGCGGGGGAGATCGGCCGCTTCGCCGACCGCGCCTACTCCGGAATGAGGGTGCCCGGCAGGCAGCCGAGGGGGCAGCGCCAGCCTTGACCAAACACTAAGGTCGGTCACCTCAAATCTTCTACTACTTGCCGTCCTTGCTCGGTGTCAGGTCGACGCCGTTGATCTTGCCGATATGCGTTGCCAGCATCGGCACATATTGATCGGCGGGCCCGGCGGCGAAGGCGCCGGCGAAGGCGTTCTTCGTGGCATTGCCGAGCGGGTTGGCGATGCCGGCAGCACCCGCCATCGATTCGAGATAGGTGAGGTCCTTGAAGGCGTTGGCGATGGTGAATTTGTGCGCGTCGCGGTCGCCTTCGAGCGTCCAGCGCATGAAGGTCTGGTAGAAGCCGCAATCCATGCGGCCGTTGCGGATGACGCTGTCGAAGCGCGGCGGCGAGATGCCGACCTTCTGCGCCAGCGCCAGCGCCTCGGAATAGATCGCCGCATAGCCCAGCGAGATGAAATTGTTGAGCAGCTTCATGCGGTGGCCATCGCCGGTGTCGCCGATATGGACGATGCGGCCAGCCCAGGTGTCGAGCACCGGCTTCAGCCGGGCAAAGACCGCGTCGGACGCACCGACCATGGCGTCGAGCGTGCCCTCCCACGCCTCCTTCGGCGTGCGGCTGAGCGGGGCATCGACATAGTCGACGCCGAGCGCCTTGAGTTCGGCGGCAAGCGCTACGGTCGAGGTCGGATCCGAGGTGGAGCAATCGACGACCATCGAGCCCTTTTTCAGGCCCTCCTTGAGGCCGCCGGGTCCGCGGATGATGGCTTCGACCTCGCGCGAGCCGGTGACGCAGATGAAGACGATATCGGATGCCGCTGCGACATCGCGCGAGGTCGCCGCTTCCTTCGCGCCACGGCCGAGCAGGTCGTCCGCCGGAGCGCGGTTTTTGCGGCCGAGAAACGTCAGGGCATAGCCCTTGTCGACGATGTTCTTGGCGATCCCGTGTCCCATCAGGCCAAGCCCGATGAAGCCGATCTTTTCGCTCGCGGCAGTCGTATTCATGTCGTGTCGTCCTGTGTTGCTGGTATCGATGACGGTGCTGCGCTTTGGCAGGCGAATTGTTGAAGCGGGTTTTTGCCGCAGGCGATGGTCGGCGATTGCGGAATGCCATATTGTCTGACAATACACATGAATCCTACGGAATGTGGAGAGCAAAAATGACCAAGCGGATCATGTTCACCGGCGGCAGCGGCAAGGCCGGGCGTCATGTCGTGCAGTATCTGGTCGAGCAGGGCTGCCAGGTGCTCAACATCGATACCAAGCCGCTCGACAATCCCAAGGTGCGCACGCTGATCACCGACATCACCGACAGCGGGCAGGTGTTCAATGCACTGTCCAGCTATATGGGCCTGCACGAGTTCGACCCGTCGCTGCGCGCGCAGCCGGTCGATGCCGTGGTGCATTTCGCGGCGATCCCGCGCATCATGATCACGCCCGATAACGAGGTGTTCCGCATCAACGCGCTTGGCACCTACAATGTCATCGAGGCGGCGGTGAAGCTCGGCATCCGCAAGGTGGTGATCGCTTCCAGCGAGACAACTTACGGCCTGGTCTTTGCCAACGAGCCGCGCGACCCGACGCATTTCCCGCTCGACGAGGACTATGATGTCGATCCGATGGACAGCTATGCGCTGTCCAAGATCGTCAACGAGAAGACGGCGCGTGCCTTCGCGCTGCGCAGCGGCATCGACATCTACGCTTTGCGCATCGGCAACGTCATCGAACCGCACGAATATTCGCTGTTTCCGAAATGGTTCGCCGATCCGGGTTTCCGCAAGCGGATCGCCTGGAGCTACATCGACGCGCGCGATCTCGGCCAGATCACGTTGCGCGCTATCGAGAAGGACGGGCTCGGCTATCAGGTGTTCAACGCCGCCAACGACGACACTTCGTCCGACCTGCCGACGGCCGAACTGCTGAGGCGGTTTTATCCTGACGTGCCGGTTAAGGGCGAACTTGGCGAATACGAGACGCTGCTCTCCAACCGCAAAGCGCGGGACGTGCTCGGGTTTCGTCCTGAGCATAGCTGGCGGAAATACGTCAAGACGGCCTGACAGGGCGTCGATCCTGGCTGATCTGTGCACGGCGGCCGGGTTTCCAACCCGGGGTCTTTCCCGTGCTTGACAGTCTTCGGAATCCGGACTTTGTGAGCACATGCGGGACGGCAAGCCGAATAAGGGAAAAACACCGGCCAAGGCGGCGTCCGCCGAGCGCCCGACCGCCGTTCGCCGTGCGGATGCGGCGCGCATGCCTGGATCGAGCGTGCATGCGTCGCTGGCCAATGAGATTGGTCTGAGGATCGTGCGCGGCGACTATCCGCCGGGAACCATCCTGCCCAACGAAGCCAAGTGGTCGGAGACCTTCGACGTCAGCCGCTCGGCGGTGCGCGAAGCGATCAAGATGCTGATGGCCAAGAGCCTGCTGGCCTCGCGCCCCAAGATCGGCAGCTGGGTCGAGCCGAAAGAGCGCTGGAACCTGCTCGATCGCGACGTGCTCGCCTGGTACGCGACATCGCCCGACCGCGAGGTGTTCCTGAAAACGGTGCAGGAGTTCCGCCACATCATCGAGCCGGAAGCGACCGCCTTTGCCGCGATGCGGCGCACGGACGAGCAGATGGCCGAGATCAGCCAGGCCTGCCGGGAGATGCGGGAGGCGACGACGCTGCAGGAGCGCACCCGCGCCGATACGCGTTTTCATCTGGCCATCCTGCGTGCCTCGGGCAACGATCTCCTGGTGCCGCTCGGCGTTCTGATCGAATCGGCTTTCGATCATCTGTTCGCCTATACGACGCGGGAGCTGGACGATTTGCAGCATGCGCAGAAGCTGCACGAGGCGATCGAGAAGAGCATCCGCCTGCAGCGGCCGGATGCGGCGCGCAACGCGGTCCGCAAGCTGTTGGCCAACACCGACGGCGTCATCAAGTCGCGCTGACAAAGCGCGTCGGATGTCGCGCCCGCGAAGTTTCCTGCCGGCGCCTTAGTCTTCTCGCGGACGCCCAAACGCTGCGCGTAGTTCGTCCTTGGCGTCCTCCAGCACTTTCTTCTGCTTGGCCGGCAGGTTCTTACCGGCACGGTTGATGTAGAAATTCAGCATCGACATGGCGGACTGGAACGGCTCGGCCTTGCGCCGATCGCTGTGCTCGGCCGATCGCTTGAGCGAGGCCGCGATCTTCTTGGGGTCGTGGGATTCGAAGACATGTTCCTCGAGGTCCAGCGCATCGCTGTGCTCGTTCACCTCGGCCGACCATTTCCTTTTCGCGGTCATGACAACCTCCTTCCATCGGTGAGTTAATGGAAAACTCCGGGACGGCGGCCACTGTTCCATTTCAGCTTAAATCCCTGGAGCCACGGATTGCGTGATGTGGCGCTGCACGGCGCCACGAATGTGCCGATAGTGGTGTTGAACCGGTCGATTTTGCAGAACCGCGGAGAGGAAACGCCTTGATCACAACCGTCTCTAGCCAGGCAAGCAGCCCCGGCATCGACAGCGCCTATGCCTGGATGCGGCTCGGCATCTCGATGCTGCTGTCGACGATCGGCGGTGTCGGCATGTGGGCAGTGGTCGTGGTCCTCCCCGCCATGCAGGCGGAATTCGGCGTCGATCGCGCCGCCGCGTCGATGCCCTATACCGCGACCATGGTCGGCTTCGCCGTCGGCAATGTTGCGATCGGTCGCGCCATCGACCGCATGGGCTACTGGATACCGGCGCTCATTGCCTCGGTGGCGCTCGGTGCCGGTTTCCTGCTGGCGTCGCTGACCACCTCGGTGCTGCAGTTCACCCTTGTCCAGGGTGTTTTGATCGGCGTCGGCACCTCGGCGATCTTCGGGCCGTTGATCGCCGACATCTCGCACTGGTTCAACCGCCGGCGCGGCGTCGCGGTGTCGGCTGCCGCTGCCGGCAGCTATCTCGCCGGGGCGATCTGGCCGATGGTTATGCCCTATATCATGCAGAGCGAAGGCTGGCGTTTCACCTATGCCGCGATCGGTGTCGTCTGCCTCGTGACCATGGTGCCGCTGATCCTGCTGCTCAGGCGCGGCGCACCACGCGCCGCCATTTCCGGTTCACCCGGCAGCCGGCCCGTCCAGCCGATATCGCTGTCGCCGGCAGCCCTGCAGGTGCTGCTCGTCGTCGCCGGCCTTAGCTGCTGCGTGGCGATGTCGATGCCTCAGGTCCATATCGTCGCCTATTGCATGGACCTCGGCTATGGCGTTGCGCGGGGCGCCGACATGCTGTCGATCATGATGGCGGCGGGCGTCGTCAGCCGGCTGGCGTCCGGCTTCCTTGCCGATCGCATCGGCGGCGTGAAAACCCTGCTGATCGGCTCGGTGCTGCAAGCCTTGTCGTTGTTGCTCTACATCCCCTTCGACGGGCTCGCCTCGCTTTACGTCGTCTCGCTGGTCTTCGGCCTGTCGCAAGGCGGAATCGTGCCTTGCTATGCCATCATCGTGCGGGAATACATGCCGGCCCGAGAGGCCGGCCAGCGCGTAGGCATCGTCATCATGGCGACGATCTTCGGCATGGCGATCGGCGGCTGGATGTCGGGCTGGATTTACGATCTGACCGGTTCCTATGCCGCCGCGTTCCTCAACGGCATTGCCTGGAACCTGCTGAACATAGTGGCCATGGTGCTGCTGTTGTGGAAGGCGCGGCGCAGCGCCGCCGCGATGGCCTGAAGCGGAGAACGGACCCGAGACTTGCCGCGCCTGGCGAAGGCAGAGCCGGCGAGCAAGGCATACAAAAAACCCCGCCTCAAGGACGGGTTGCTGGCGCAAATCAGCACCATGCCCAAATATCTAGCATATCTGCCGTCATTTAGCAACGGATCGCGAGTTTGGGTTGGTGTCTCAGTTCGAATTTCGCCCACCATTGCAGACGTCGGCTGTGCCTACTAGCGATGCACGCTGTAATGTTGATTTTAAGTTGGCAACTGGACGGCTCAGATGACTGCCGCAGGCGATGTGATTGCTTGGCTTCTCGATTCCGACCCAGCGATCCGCTGGCAGGTGATGCGCGACCTCCTCGATACTCCGGTACCGGAGTGGGCGGCTGAACGGGCCAAGATCGAAACCATTGGCTGGGGAGCCAAGCTTCTGGCTTGCCAAGATGAGGACGGGCAATGGGCGGCAGGCTCTTTTGTCCCGCGCGGTTTCAAACCTCAAGACTGGGAAAAGTTCGGCCAGCCTTGGACGGCAACAACCTTCTCGCTCTCGCAGCTTCGCGAGTTTGGTTTCGACCCATCGTCGGATCGTGCGAAGCGGATCGTCGAGCTGGTTGGCCTCAACTCGCGCTGGGATGAGGGTGGCCAGCCCTATTGGGAGGGGGAAGTTGAAGAGTGCATCAACGGGCGAACTGTTGCTGATGGTGCATATTTTGGAGCCGATATTTCATCCATTGTTGTTCGGCTGCTTGGCGAGCGTCTCGATGACGGCGGTTGGAATTGCGAGAGGGCCAATGGTTCGATCCGCTCGTCGTTCCACACCACGATCAATGTGCTGGAAGGGCTGTTGGAGTATGAGAAGGCGACCGGCGGCACATCCGAATCCAGAGAAGCTCGCCAATCTGGAGAGTCGTTCCTTTTGGAGCGTAGCCTCTTCCGACGTCTAAGCTCGGGAAACCCTGCGGACGATCAGTTTCTGTGTCTCCATCACCCCAACCGCTGGCATTACGACATACTGCGTGCGCTGGACTATTTCCGTTCCGCGTCCATGCTTACTGGTGCCGAACCTGATCCGCCGCTTGCCGACGCCATCGCCCGCCTCCGCTCCAAGTGCCTGGCAGATGGCACTTGGCCCCTCGACTGGACTCCTAAAGGGCAGGTATGGTTCGAGGTCGACGCCGGCCCGGGCAAGCCGTCCAAGTGGGTGACCCTCCGTGCAATGCGGGTGCTCAAATGGTGGAAGCAGCGCGCATAAAATCGTTCAGTGGAGGACTGCCGTCCACTCAACGGCGAGGTAGAACGCTCGGAGACTGTACGGAGGCCAGATGCTTTGGCCGGCTTGGGTTGCGCCATCGACCTTCATGGAGCTTCCCAAACCTGCCGTTCCCGCTACGACCTGATGCTACCCCGAGTGGAAGCTTGCTGATTAATCGATAGCAGTCCGCAATCGGTGGTAGCAAGACATGGCCGGCGGCTCCTGTGACGCTGCTGCCGGTCCACGTTCCTGCTTGACTTACACATATCTCGTCGGTTATTGGTTCATCAATAGCCAATGAGTTATCGATCGCGATGCCGCAGCCCCACGAAATCCTTTTCAGAACGCTTGCCGATCCGACGCGACGGGCCATCTTCGAGCGGCTGTGTCGCGATGGAGACCAGACGGTCGTGGCCCTGACGGCTCGGGCCGGGGTCTCGCAACCGGCCGTGTCAAAGCATCTTGGGGTGCTGAAGCAGGCCGGGCTGGTGCGCGACCGCCACGAAGGCCGCAACACGCACTATAGCGCGGAGCTCGGCGCCTTGGCCCCGCTGATCGACTGGACAAACCAAATGACCGGGTTCTGGAAAAGCCGGTTCGACGACCTCGAGGATCTGCTCAAAAGGATGGACCAATGACCAATACTGCGACCGAAACGCGCTCCGTCGTTGTCGAACGGGAGGTCGCTTTTCCGCCGGAAAAGATTTGGCGCGCGCTCACGCAATCGCACCTGATCGAGGAGTGGCTGATGAAGAACGATTTCAAGCCAGATGAGGGTCACCGTTTCAATCTTAGCGCGGACTGGGGGGCGGTCGACTGTCAGGTCCAGGCAGTCGAGCCCAACAAGTCGCTGTCCTACAGCTGGGATACCAAGGATCTCAAAAGTGTCGTCACGTGGACGCTCACCCCTACGAGCACAGGGACCCATCTGCGCATGGAGCAGATGGGTTTCCGGCCGGATCAGCAACAGTACTACCAGGGCGCAAAATACGGCTGGCAGCGGTTCTTTGCGAACCTGGAGCAGGTCCTGGCGCGGATAGAGTGAGGCGCGCCGGCACCAACAGGCATCTGCGAAGAACGCAATGGCCAACAAGACGTCCATCAAATCAAACAAGGTTGCAAGGCCAAGCGGGTCGCCCGATCCGCTTCGGCTCGTCTTCAGGGGAGGTCCTCATGAACTGGATTCGGCAATTCCACCGCTGGCTGTCGATCATTTTTACGGCGGTCGTCGCCGCCATCTTCATCACGTTGGGCGTAGGTGTGGAGCCCGCCTACTGGGTATACCTGATGCCGCTGATCCCGCTCGCCTTGCTCATGCTCAGCGGTCTGTACTTGTTCGCGTTGCCCTATGCCGACAGGTGGCGCAGCAGCAGACGACGCACGGCATAGAGGCGATGGACGAGAAGACACCTGCAAATCCACCCACAGCCGAAATTCAAACTGAGACCTACGCGAGTTCGATCAGCAGTCCTGGCCCGTTCGCTTGACAATGGGGTAAGGCTGCGCGACGCCAGGCGGCAGCCATAATCTCTGGCAAGCATGGGTTGGCATGGCGACAGTGGCAAAGACGCTGAATAGCATTTCGCGGCCGCGCTTCGGCGAAGGTGCGACGTTCGGGGCAAGGCTGTGACCAAACCGCGCTCGCGCCGCGGCGGCGGCCGTCCGACCATCGCCGACGTCGCGCGCAAGGCCGGTGTCGGCGCCATCACTGTATCGCGCGCCCTGCGTGAGCCGGAGCGTGTCTCGGAAGATTTGCGCCGCCAGATCCAGGCGGCCGTCGATGAGCTCGGCTATTTGCCCGACCCGAATGCGCGAGCGCTGGCTTCGGCGCGCGCCGAAGTCTTTGGCGTGCTGGTGCCGTCGCTCACCAACAGCGTCTTTGCCGAAGTGCTGCGCGGCATCTATGACAGCCTGTCCGACAGCTCCTACCGCATCCAGCTCGGCAACACCCATTATTCCGGCCTCGAGGAGGAACGGCTGCTGCAGGTTTTCGGCCCGCAGCGCCCCGCGGCGCTGATCGTGGCGGGCATCGACCAGACGCCAATTTCGCGAAGACTGCTCGAGACGGCGGGCTGCCCGGTGGTGCAGGTCATGGAGACCGGCCCTGATCCGGTCGACATGATGGTCGGCTTCTCGCATTTCGACGGCGGCAAGGCGGCGACGGAGCACATGATCGAAATGGGCTATCGCCGCATCGGCTTCATCGGCGCGCGCATGGACCCGCGCTCGCAGCGGCGTCTGGCCGGCTATCGCGCGGCGATGGAGGCGGCCGGTTTGTTCGACGCGCGGCTGGTCACCACCACGCCGGTGCCGTCCAGCGTGACGCTCGGGCGCGAACTGTTTCGCGACGCGTTGGCCAAGGTGCCGACGCTCGACGCGGTTTTCTGCAACAATGACGATATCGCGCTCGGCGTGCTGTTCGAGTGCCATCGCGCCTCGATCGCGGTGCCGAAGACGATCGGCATCACAGGCTTCAACGATCTCGACATGATGGAAGTGGCTTTTCCATCCGTCACCAGCGTCCGGACGCCTCGCTACGAGATCGGCCGGCGGTCGGTCGCCATGGCGCTGGCGGCGATTGCAGGCAGGCGGCCGCAAGAGCCGGTCGTCGACCTCGGCTTCGAGCTCAAGCGCCGCGAGAGCACGGCCCGCTGAAAGCGCTTTGCAGGCGTTGCGAAATGCCGCTTTACACTACGTCATGGTAGCGCTACCGTCCGCCTCTGGGCGAAACTCGCGGCAAAGACCGAAGTTTGTTTATTATATATAAGCGACAGCTCATCCTTGTTTATTATGTATAATATGATAGTTTTTACTTCGGTTGCCGTGCGGCAAGGGAGGAGATCGGGTCGGCATTCGGCCACCTGAAACAGCGCGACGGGCAAGGCGGGAGGTGCCGGGCCAAACGCGCGAGACGCGTAAGAACAATCAGAAACTGCAACTGGGAGGAATATCGATGATCAAGTCACTCGTTGGTGGCATCGTTGCCGCCACTGCATTCGTCATGCTGAGTTCGTCGGCGCTCGCCGAACCCGAAATCGTCACGGGCCCGTCCGCCGAGCCGGACTGCTTTGCGCCATGGGCCGCCGATACGCAGTTCTTCAAATTTCCTAAAAAGGAAGGCCCATACCGCATTGCGCTCGCCAATGGCTACATCGCCAACACCTGGCGCATCCAGATGGTGCAGACGGCGAAGGCCTATGCGGCGCAGCCGGAGGTCGCCGCCAAACTGAAAGAATTCAAAGTCGTCTCGACCGGCGAAGACGTGCCGGCGCAGATTTCGGCGATCAACAACTTCATCGATTCCGGCTATGACGCGATCGTCGTCAACGCGCAGAATCCGACGGCTTTCGGACCGGTTATCAAGCGCGCCAAGGAAGCCGGCGTCGTGCTGGTCGCTTTCGACAATATTCTCGACACCAAGGACGCCATCAACGTCAATGTCGACCAGAAAGGCCTTGGCGAGTTGTGGGCCAACTGGCTGATCAAGCATATTCCCAATGGTGGCAAGATCCTCGAGGTGCGCGGCGTTGCCGGCACGTCGGTCGACACCGACCGCCACAATGGCATCCACGAGGTCCTCGATGCTTCAGGCAAGAAGTGGGAGGTCACCGAAGTCGTCGGCAAATGGGATGATGGCGTGGCGCAAAAGGCCTCGGCCGACGCGATCGCCACTAACGGTCCCTTCGACGGCGTCACCGGGCAGGGCGGCGACACCGGCATCGTCCAGGCGATGATGGATGCCAAGCATCCGTTCGTGCCGTTCGGCGGCGAAACGGAGAATGGCTTCCGCAAATTCTGCGCCAAGTTTGCCGCAGACGGGCTGAAATGCTCGTCGGCCGGAACCGGGCCCGCCCAGGTGGCGGTCGCCATCAAGACGGCGATCGCAGCGCTCGAAGGCCAGGTCATCCCGCAAGCGGTGAAGCTGCCGCTGGCGATCGTCGAGGATCCGAACTTCAAGGAAGGCCAAGACTATTTCCCCGACCAGTCCGACAATTTCTTCGTCGGAAATTCCTTCCCGACCTGCGGCATCAATTTCACCGCGCAGGAAATCATGGGCCAGAGCAAGGAAAACCAATAGAGTGATCGCTCGGCGCCTCGGGATAATCCCGCGGCGCCGGTCCCGAAAAACAAGCGCCTTGGGAGGGGCCGATGGACGGTGCGGTTCCGCTCTTCCGCATGGAGGGCATATCCAAGCGCTATGGCGGTGTGCGGGCGCTGGAAAAGGCCAAGCTTTCGGTCACGTCGGGCAGCATCCACGCCATCCTCGGCGAAAACGGCGCCGGCAAATCGACGCTGATCAAGGTCATGGCCGGCGTCGTCGCGCCTGACGAAGGCCGCATGATGCTGGACGGAAGCGAGGTGACCTTCGCGTCGCCGGCCGCTGCCAACCAGGCCGGCATCGTCTGCATCTTCCAGGAACTGTCGCTCGTCCCCGAACTCAGCGTCGCCGATAACATCGTTATTTCCGATCCGCCCAAGCGCTTCGGCATGATCGACCGCAAGGCGCAGCGCCGCATCGCGGAGGAGGCGCTGGCGCGCGCGGGCGCCGCCGACATCCACCCGCTGGCGTTGGTCAAGGACCTTCCTCTTTCAAGAAGGCAGATAGTCGAGATCGCCAAAGCACTTGCCAGGAAGCCTCGCATCCTGATCCTCGACGAGGCTACCTCGGCGCTCACCGCGGCCGACGTCGCCAAGATATTCGGCGTCTTGAAGCGGCTGCGCTCGGAAGGGCTGGCGCTGCTCTACATCTCGCATCGGATGAACGAGATCGCCGAGCTGGCCGACCAGTGCACGGTGTTCCGCAACGGCCGCAATGTCGCCAGCTACGCTGCAGGCACGAAGAGCGACAACGAAGTCGTCGAGCTGATGATCGGCCGCGAATACAGCCACATCTTCCCACCAAAACCGGTGCGCGCGCCGGCCACCGCCGCTCCGGTGCTGGAGGCGCGAAAACTGTCCTGGACCGACCGGTTGGACAATATCTCGCTGTCGGTCGGGGCAGGCGAGGTCGTCGGTCTCGGCGGTCTCGACGGCCAGGGTCAGCGCGAATTGCTGCTCGCCTTCTTCGGCGTGCTTCGCGGCCTCAGCGGCCAGATATTGATCGATGGCAGACCGGCGACCATCGCCAGCCCGGCCGCGGCGCGCGATGACCGGATCGGCATGGCGCTGATCCCGGAGGATCGCAAGACGGAAGGCCTGATGCTGCCGATGACGGTACGCGAAAACCTCTCCTTCGCAGCGCTCGACCGGCTTTCCAGGGCGGGCATCATCGACCGTGCCGCCGAGCAGCGGCTGATCGACGACATGGTCGCTCTGCTGGCGATCAAGACGGCAGGCCTCGATATTCCAGTCGGCGCGCTGTCCGGCGGCAACCAGCAGAAGGTCGTCATCGCCAAATGGCTGATGCGGCAGCCGCGCATCATCCTGCTCAACGACCCGACGCGGGGCATCGATGTCGGCACCAAGCAGGAGCTCTATCAGCTGATGCGCAAGCTCGCCGACCAAGGTGCGGCGATCCTGTTTTACTCCACCGACTATGACGAGCTGATCGGCTGCTGCGACCGGGTGCTGGTGCTCTATGACGGGGCGGTCAAGCGCGAGCTGGTCGGCGCCGAGATCACCGAGCGGGCGCTGATCGCCAGCGCACTCAACATCCATGGCGAAGAGATGGCTGTCAGAGGCATGGCGAAGACGCCAGCCCGAGGCATGGCGAAAACGCCAGCCCGAGGAGCGGACGCGTGAAGGACTGGCGTTACTGGCTTGCCGAACAACGCGGAACGCTGCTGGCGTTCGGCATCTTCATCGTGATGTTCACGATCTACACCTCGAACCATCCGGCGGGCTTTACCGCCAATGTCGTGCAGACGGCCTCGAACAAGGGCGTGCTGCTCGCCTTCGTCGCCATGGCGCAGACGCTGGTGGTGATCACCGCCGGCATCGACCTTTCCGTCGGCATGATCTTTCTGCTGACCAACTGCCTGGCCTCATGGCTGGTCATCGGCACCGGCGTCGAAACCGCCTTCGGCGTCGTCGCGGTGCTCGGCGCCGGGCTGCTGTGCGGGGCGATCAACGGCGCCATCGTCATCTACGGACGGCTGCAGCCGATCGTCACCACCATCGCCACCGGTGCGGTCTATTTCGGCATCGCGCTGCTGCTGAGACCGTTCCCGGGCGGTTCGGTCAACGAGGATCTTGCCGACGCGCTGACTGGGCGGCTGTTCGGTGTGGTGCCAGCGAGCCTGGTGGTGCTGCTGGCCGTTGTGCTCGTGGTCTGGGTGCCGTTCAGCCGCTCGGTGCTCGGCCGTGCCGCATATGCGGCCGGATCGTCGGAGATGGCGGCCTACATGTCCGGCGTGCCGATCCGCCGCGGGAAATTCGCTGCCTATGCGCTGGCCGGCCTGCTGGCCGCGATCGGCGGGCTGTTCCTGACCTTCTTCACCTATACGGGCGAGGCGGCCTATGCCAGCGGCAATGCCTATACGCTGTTTTCCATCGCCGCCGTGGTGCTTGGCGGCGTTTCATTGTTCGGCGGCAAGGGCAGCGCAATCGGCGCCATTTTTGGCGCGCTCGCCTTCCGCACCATCGGCGACCTGCTCTTCGTCTTCGATTTCGATCCGCTGTGGCAGCCGCTGTTCCAGGGCGTCATCCTGCTGATCGCGGTCAGCCTCGGCGCCTTCGCCTTGTTCAGGGTCCGCAACCGCCTGGAGTGGTTCCTGTGAGCGAAACGATAACAGGCGGCATCGCCGGGCGCATGCCGAAATTCATCCGCCGCGCCGATCCGGCGGTGCTGACCGCCTTTGCCTGCATCGTGCTGCTGCTGTTTGTCGGCAGTCTTTATTCGCGCAGCTTCCTGTCGCCGGACTATCTGCTGCAGCAGCTCAAGGTGGCCTCGTTTCTCGGCGTCATTGCCACCGGCATGATGCTGGTCATCCTGCTCGGCCAGATCGACCTGTCGGTACCGTGGTCGGTGGCGGCAGGTGCGATGATGGCCTGCGCGGCGGCCGCCTACGGCCCGGTCGGCGTGGCGCTGGCGATCCCGTTCGGCATCTTCTGCGGTGTCGCGATCGGCGTCGTCAACGGCATCGGCGTCGCTTATCTGCGCATTCCCTCGATGATCATCACGCTCGCCACCAATGCCGTCGCGCAAGGGCTGATGGTGGTCTATACGGGCGGCTTCTCGCCGCAGGATTCGGCGACCCGGGCGATGCGCTATCTGGCGACCGGCTTTGCCATTCCCGGAGTGCCCAACGCCGTCATCATCTGGGCGCTGATCGGTGCTGCGATGGTTTTCGTGCTGACCCGCACCGGCTTCGGCCGAACGGTCTACGGCATCGGCAATCGCGAACGCGCCGCCTATCTCTCCGGCATCGATACGCGGCGCGTGGTGCTGATCGCCTTCGCCGCGTCCGGCGGCCTCTCGGCTTTCGGCGGCGTGCTTCTGGCCGGCTATGCCTCCAAGGCGGCACAGTCGATGGGCGATGCCTATCTCCTGCCGTCGATAGCAGCGGTCGTGCTTGGCGGCACCTCGATCCTCGGCGGCCGCGGCTCCTATCTCGGCACGGTCGCCGGCGTGATCCTGATCACGCTTTTGCAATCCATTCTTTCGGTCATGCAGATGCCGGAGGCGGGGCGGCAGATCATCTACGGCGTCGTCATCGTCGCCATGCTCCTGCTTTACGGCCGCGCGCCGGCCAGCCGCTGACCGCATCGTGGACGAAAAGGCAGCACAAATGCAGAGGGATCCCGTCCGGTCCGCACCGGCCGTCGTGGTGATGGGCGTTGCCGGCTGTGGCAAGTCGGCCGTCGGCGAAGCGCTGGCCGCAGCGTTGGGCGCCATCTTCGTCGAGGGCGACAGGCTGCATCCGCCGGAAAACGTCGCGCGGATGGCAAGCGGTGAGCCGCTGACCGACGCATTGCGTGAAGGCTGGCTCGACGCGATCGGCCGGCGCATTGCGGGATCGGTCGGCGATGGGCAAGGTGTCGTCGCCGCCTGCTCGGCGCTGAAGCGCAGCTACCGCGAGCGCCTGCGTGGCTTTTGCCAGGATATCGTTTTCCTCTATCTGGAAATCGATCCAGCGACCGCCAAGCAGCGCGTCGGCTCCCGCCAGGGCCATTTCATGCCGGCAAGCCTGGTCGACAGCCAGTTCGCCACGCTTGAAGCGCCGGCAGCCGACGAGAACGCAGTGACGCTCGATGCGACGCGCCCGATCGCCGACATTGTCGCCGACGCCGTGAGCCTGTTCGAGGCGAATTCATGAGCCGGCTCGCCGGCGCGGCTCTCGCTTTCAGGGTGCCAGTCCGTGAACCCATAAAACGCGAACGGCTGAGATTGGTGGGAAGCGGACTGGCGGCTTCAGGAATTTGTCTTCGATTGCAGGCATCGGCCTGCGCTCGCATCGCTGCGAGCAACTTCTCAGCGGAATCGGCAATGTAAGCCGCCTACTCCGAGAACTCGGCGCGTTGGGAAAAAAACTTAGCGACTTGACGAAGTTTTCGCTTGCGCCACCGGAAAAGTGGGCGATAGTTAGCGACATGGCTAAGCATTATCCCGATCTATCGCTGCTCTTCCACGCTCTGGCCGATCCGACCCGTCGGTCGATCCTGACTCGACTCGCCGAAAGGCCTGCGCGGGTGACGGATTTGGCTGGTCCGACGGGACTGCGTCTGCCCACGGTGATGCGGCACCTTTCTGTGCTGGAGGAGGCTGGGTTGATCTCCACCTCCAAGGACGGGCGGATACGCACCTGCGCCATCGTGCCCGAGGCTCTGGACCCAGCGCGGACATGGCTCGATGAACAGCGGGCCATCTGGGAAGCTCGGCTCGACCGGTTGGACGCATTTGTGATGAATGTGATGAAGGAGCGCGCAGAATGACACAGAACCTCGCTACAAACAGTGCGACCCATGCGGTGCCTGATGAAAGGAAGGGCCGCTTTGCGACGCTCACCTTCGAACGGGACGTGGGCGCGCCACTGGCCGTACTATGGGAGGCATGGACGGCTCCGGCCGCGCGGGCGATCTGGGCTGCGCCATCGCCCTCGGTCACCGTGGAGTTCTTGGAGGTCGATACCAGGGTGGGTGGACGCGAGGTCTCGCTCTGCAAGATAGAGGGCCATTCGGACATCCGCTGCGAGTGCGGCTGGCTGGCGTTGCAGCCGGCGCTGTGCAGCGTGAACTACGAGGTGGTCTCGTCCGAAGGCGTGACGCAATCAGCAGCGCTGGTGACAGCCGATTTCGAAGGTGCGGACGAGCGCAGCCGGTTGGTCGTGACGGTGCAGCTTTCCTCGCTGGCGGAGGACATGGAGGCAGGCTATCGGGAAGGCTTCGGCGCGGGACTAGACAACCTCGCGGGCGCGGCTGAACGGGCCATGGTACTGCAGCGGGTGATTCAGGCGCCGCGGTCCATCGTGTGGGGCGCGTGGATGAACCCTGAAACGCTGCCGCAATGGTGGGGGCCGGAAGGCTTCTCCTGTCGAACGAAGAGGATCGACTTGCGAACGGGCGGCGAATGGGTATTCGACATGATCGCGCGTGACGGCACGGTCTTCCCGAACCACCATCTCTATAACGAGGTCCGGCCCGAGGAGAGGATCGGCTATACGCTGCATTGGGGCGAAAACGGGCCGAAACATGCCGACGCCTGGGCCTCGTTCGAGGATCAGGACGGGGCGACGAAGGTAACGCTGGGCATGGTATTCAGCACGGCTGCCGAGTTCCAGGAGGCGAAGGGCTTCGGTGCCGTGGAGCTGGGACTGCAAACTCTGGGCAAACTGGAACGCTTCGTCGCATGCCGCTGAGGTGCTGCGACTCGCCCCGAATTAGGCTTGTGGACGAGGTCCTCATCCGTGTCGCGCCCGTCCTCATCGGCGACGGCATCCGCCTCTTCAGTCAGAAGGCATGGAGCCGGTCAGGCTGGAGAAGACCGAGATCTCGGAAGCGGGGCAAATCACCAACATGCGCTTCCGATTCGCGGGATAGGGCCGAGAATTCACAAAGGGATACACGAAGAGGAGGGTTCTATGAGAAAACTGATCATATGGGACATGGTGACCGTCGACGGCTTCTTCGAAGGTCCGGACAGGGACATCAGCTGGTTCGTCTTCGAAGAAGAACTTGAGAACTACATTCGTGAGACCCAGGAAAAGGCCGACACGCTGATCTTCGGTCGCGTGACCTACGAGCTCATGGCAGCCTATTGGCCGTCCGAGCAAGGCTGGATCGCGGATTTCATGAACAAGATCGAGAAGGTGGTCTTCTCGCGCACGCTGAAAAGCGCCGCCTGGAACAACACGAAGCTCTTCAACGGCAATGTCGCGGAAGAAGTCTCCAAGCTGAAGACCAGGGACGGCGGAGACATCTTCGTGTTCGGCAGCGCCGACCTCACGGCGACCCTGATGGAGCACGGCCTGATCGACGAGTATCACCTCGGGATCAACCCCGTCATTCTCGGGAGAGGCACGCCGCTCTTCAAGGGCGGCCCGAACCGGACACCCCTGAAGCATCTGGAGACGAGGACGCTCAAGTCAGGTGTTGTCATCCTCCATTACGCGCCGGAGAGCAGACAATGACGATCGATCCGCTCTTTCCCGTCAAGTAGGCTTTGCCGAAATGGGAGGGCCTGGGGAAGCGGCGCGCTCCAGACGATCGCCGGCCAAGGGGCGCAGCCGCCGTCGACCGCTTCGTGCGATGGCGGAAGGCAGGCGTGCGGGGCCGACTGATGGAGTGTATCACGGCTGCGCACGACGGCGAGATCCAGATGATCGACAGAACCTTCCGTTCGCGCCCACCAGCAGGCTGTGACAGCAAAAAAGGAGGTCCAGATCATTGTCTCGGTCAATGCGGCTTTGGCTCCGCGCTTATGAGTCTACGGCCTAAATTTAGATTAGATCTGCGACGTCAGTTCGACCGGAAAATCGTCATTGTCGGCATCGCGCATGGCGGCGAGGCTGCGATTGTCCAGCACCTCGGCGATCGCCTGGCGCACCTCCAGCATCATGTGCCTGACCTGGCAGGTCGCCTCGTCGCAATCCTCGCAACGCTGGTACTGCGTGCGGCTGGCGCAAGGGATCGGCGCCAGCGGCCCGTCGAGGACACGCACGACATGGCCGATCTTGATCTCGGAGGCCGGCCGCGCGAGGCGATAGCCGCCCTCCTTGCCCTTGCGGCTCTGGACGAAGCCGGCATTGCGTAACTCGCCCAGAATGGCATCCAGGAATTTCTTCGGGATGTTGTTGGCGACCGCAATGTCATTGACGAATGCGAGCTGGCCGACCGGCAGGCCGGACAGATGCACGAGGGCCTTGAGGCCGTATTTGCCTTTTTTGGTCAGCATGCCCGAGTCAACCCATGAAGCCCCAACCACCCGCGTCTGGCGGCTGTTTGTGTGCAAATCATGACGGTTGAGCCTTGCGATGCCGTTCGCGCAGACAAGCCGCCTGCTGACACATTGCGCGCAAACGCGTTGATTCTTCGTAACGTTTTTGGATGGCAGGCGCCCGGAAAGCGGGAAATCACCTTTCCGGAGCGAAAAACGAAGAAAGCCGGCAAAAGCCGACTTTCGTTTCAGTTCGAAGATCGCTTGCTTCAGCGACTGCCGTAGGTCTGGTCGAGCAATCCGCCCGCGGCGAAATGCTCGGCCTGGACCTTGGCCCAGCCGCCGAAGACATCTTCCACCGTCAGCAGGCGGACATCGGGAAACTCAGCCGTGTATTTGGCCGCGACCGCCGCGTCGCGGGCCCGCAGGCCGTTGCGGGCGGCGATGTCCTGGCCCTCCGGCGTATAGAGGAAGTCGAGATAGGTCTTGGCGAGATCGCGTGTGCCGTGCTCGTCGGCGACCGTGTCGACGATCGCCACCGGAAACTCCGCCAACAGGCTGACCGAAGGCGTCACCTGCTCGAACTTGTCCTCGCCATACTCCCTGCTGATGCCGCGGGTTTCCGACTCGAAGGTGATCAGCACGTCGCCGATTTCGCGCTGCACGAAGGTGGTGGTGGCGGCGCGTCCGCCGCTGTCGAAGATCGGCACGTTGTTGAAGAGTTTGGTGACGAATTCCTTCACCTTGGCGTCATCGCCCTTGAAGGCTTCCTTGGCGTAGGCGGTGGCCGCGAGATAGGTGTAGCGCGCATTGCCCGACGTTTTTGGATTGGGGAAGATCACCTGGACGTCGTCGCGCACGAGATCGTTCCAATCCTTGATGTTCTTCGGATTGCCGGCGCGCACCAAAAAGGACGGCAGCGAATAGAAAGGCGAGGCGTTGTCGGGGAAGTCTTTTTGCCAGTCGGCGGAGATAAGACCCTTCGAGACCAGAAAGTCGATGTCGAGGACCTGGTTGAAGGTGACGACATCGGCGCCGAGCCCCTCGGCGATGGCGCGCGCCTGCGCCGACGTCCCGGCATGCGACTGATCGATGGTGACGCCGGGGTGCCCAGCGATGAAGGCCTTGTTGACCTGCGCAAACAATTCGCGGCCGACATCGTAGGACGCGTTCAGCAGTTTGTCGGCCGACCAGGCTTGGGAGGATGCCAGGAACAGACCGGCCAATGTGGCGACGCCAAGCAAAAATCGCTTCATGAAAACGGGCTCCTGAAAATGTCGTTTGTCGAATGCGGCAGAATAATCGGACGATGCCCGAGACGACGAGGCATGCAAGCCGGATCTATGGTGTTGCTGTGAGAAAAAAGATTGCCGAGACAGCCCATTGCTAGGATTTTCTTCCAAGCAGAGTCATTTCGGTGTGTTCCCGCCACACCGCCGGTGCTTTTCCAATCACCTTCCTAATGAGGCAATGAAATAGATACACATTGTGTATGCGGAGTGTTATGGTGGGAAAGAGGAGTCCTCAATGACAAAAACTGCACCTGAAACCCACGCCAAGCCTGTCAATCTGCGCATCCGAGAGGATGTGCGAGTTCTGATTGACCGCGCCGCGAAAATACGCGGTAAAACCCGCTCCGATTTTATGATCGATGCCGCCTACCGCGCGGCCGAGGACACGCTGCTCAATCAAGCGCTGATCAAGGTCGATCCCGAGAGTTACCAACACTATCTCGACATTCTTGACGAGCCACCGAGCGGCGAAGGTTTTGCACGCCTTATGAATGCGCCCAAGCCCTGGCAGGGCTGATGCTGTCGGCGCCCACGCCTCTTGCCGACAACCACGATCTCGAACTATTCCAAAGCGGGACCGAGAGCCTGGATCAATGGCTTCGCCGCAGGGCGCGGGCCAACCAGGTCAGCGGCGCGTCGCGCACTTATGTCGTAACGGAAGGCGTGCGCGTTGTCGGCTACTACTGTCTGTCCTCGGGTGGGCTTGATCTTGCGGAAGCGCCAGGCGCCATTCGCCGCAACATGCCGGATCCCGTCCCTATGGCTGTCCTCGGGCGTCTCGCCGTGGACGCAAGCTGGCAAGGGAAGGGGCTAGGCGCAGCGCTCTTGCAAGATGCCGTTCTGCGCACTGGCCATGCCGCGACGATCCTCGGGATTCGCGGCATTTTTGTTCATGCCATATCGGCTGAAGCGAAAGCTTTCTATGAGCACTACGGCTTTGCGGCTTCCCCAAAAAATCCGATGACCCTGGTGCTCTCGCTAAAGGCGCGTTGAAAGGTAGTCGATGTCGCTCAGCATGAAGAGGCGACCACCATCAGCCGGATTCACCATCGCCTTGCGGCTAAGCGGCCGGAAAAAGCTTCCAGCGCCGCGGCCGGAACGCCACCCGGCTTTTCTGCGCCGCTGGGTGGTCGACGGGCAGCTCGATCTCGACCCGCTGACGCTCGCCGCCGATTTCGAGCTCCACGCGTCTGGTGCCGGCGACGCGGCGGCTGGCGGCGACCGTGCCGGCGATGCAGCCATTGCATTCGTCCACCAGCTCGACATCGTGCGGGCGGAAGAACAGCGTCGCTTCGCCTTGCGGCGCCTGTGGCGCGGAGAGGCCGATCGGGCGATCGGCGATCCAGACCTGGCCGTCCTCGACCTTGACGGGAAGCGAGCTCGATTCGCCGATGAAGCCGTAGACGAAGGGCGAATTCGGCGTGTCGTAGATTTCATCGGCGGTGCCGACCTGCTCGATGCGGCCCTGGCTCATCACCACCACGCGGTCGGCAAGCTCCAGCGCTTCTTCCTGGTCATGGGTGACGAAGACCGTGGTGTGGCCGGTGGCGTCGTGGATGTCGCGCAGCCAGCGCCGCAACTCGCGGCGGACCTGGGCATCGAGCGCGCCGAACGGCTCGTCCAGCAAAAGCACAGCCGGTTCGATCGCCATGGCGCGGGCAAGCGCCACGCGCTGGCGCTGGCCGCCCGAAAGCTGCGCCGGATAGCGTTTTTCCAAGCCGGAAAGCTGGACGAGGTCGAGAAGCTCGGAGGCCCGGCGGCGGATTTCCTGCGCGGACGGGCGTGTCGGCCCGTGCCGGACCTTGAGTCCGAAGCCGATATTATCGGCGACCGTCATATGGCGAAACAGCGCATAGTGCTGGAAGACGAAGCCGACATTACGCTCCTGGATCGACTTTTGCGACGCGTCCTCCTCACCGAAGAATATCTTTCCCCTCGTCGGTCGCTCCAGTCCGGCGATCAGCCTGAGCAGCGTCGTCTTGCCGGAGCCGGAAGGCCCGAGCAGCGCGATCAGCTCGCCGGACTTGATGTCGAGCGAAACATCGTGGAGGGCCGGAAACCGCTCAAACTCCTTGCGCACGTTGGCAACGCGAACTTCCATCAACCGTCCCTTTTTTGTCGATGCATGTCGTTATCCCAAAACCGCTATACACTTTTGGGCAACAGGCATTAATGTCCGCGCGTCGCGGCGATCTCGGCGCCGTAGCGCATTTCGAGAAGTGTTTTCAAGACCAGCGTGACGAGCGCCAGGCCCGCGAGTAGCGAAGCGACGGCGAAGGCGGCGGCGGCGTTGTACTCATTGTAGAGGATTTCGACATGCAGCGGCATGGTGTTGGTCAGCCCGCGTATGTGGCCGGACACCACCGACACCGCGCCGAACTCGCCCATGGCGCGGGCATTGCACAACAGCACGCCGTAGAGCAGCCCCCATTTGACGTTGGGCAGCGTCACGTACCAGAAAGCCTGCCAGCCATTGGCGCCGAGCGACAGCGCTGCCTCCTCGTCGCCATTGCCCTGTTCCTGCATCAACGGGATCAGTTCGCGGGCGACAAAGGGGAAGGTGACGAAGATGGTGGCGAGCACGATGCCCGGCACGGCAAACAGGATGACGATGCCATGCGCCTTCAGCCAGGCGCCGAGCAGGCCTTGCGCGCCGAACAAAAGCACATAGACCAAGCCGGAAATGACCGGCGAGACCGAAAACGGCAGGTCGATGAGCGTGGTCAGGAAGGCCTTGCCCTTGAACTCGAATTTGGCGATCGCCCAAGCGGCGGAGATGCCGAAGATGACATTGAGCGGCACCGAGATCGCCGCCACCAGCAGTGTCAGATGGATCGCCGAGCGCGTGTCTGGGTTGGTCAGCGCCTCCGTGTAAGCGCCGAGACCTTTTGCGAAGGCTTCGTTGAAGACGACGATCAGCGGCAAGAGCAGGAAAATGCCGAGGAAGGCAAAGGTCACGATCATCAGCACGGCTTTCGCCGGGCGGCTTTCGGTCACTGCCGCCGACTGGCTTTCGTGGTGCGGTGCGTAGGATTTGATCTCCGGATCAGCCATAGCGCTTGCGGCTCCACGTCTGCACGAGATTGATGACCAGCAGCATCACGAACGACAAAGCGAGCATGATTGCCGCGATCGCGGTCGCCGCCGCATAATTGTATTCCTCCAGCCGGATGACGATCAGCAGCGGCGCGATCTCGGATTTGTAGGGCAGGTTGCCGGCGATGAAGATGACGGAGCCGTACTCGCCGACACCGCGCGCGAAAGCCAGCGCGAAACCGGTGACGATGGCGGGCGCGAGGCCCGGAAGCAGAACCCGGGCGATTGTCTGGAAGCGGTTGGCGCCGAGCGTCGCGGCCACTTCCTCCACCTCCTTGTCGATCTCTTCCATGATCGGCTGGACGGTGCGCACGACAAAAGGCAGGCCGATGAAGATCAGCGCGATGACGATGCCGAGCGGCGTGTAGGCGACCTTGATGCCGAGAGGTGCCAGCAGGCTGCCGAGCCAGCCATTCGGCGCGTAGAGCGTGGTCAGCGCGATGCCTGCGACCGCCGTCGGCAGCGCGAAGGGCAGGTCGACCATAGCATCGACGATGCGGCGGCCAGGAAAGTTGTAGCGCACCAGCACCCAGGCGACGATCGTGCCGAAGACGACATTGACCGCGGCGGCAATGAAAGCGGTGCCAAAACTGATTTCAAGCGCGTTGACGGTGCGGCGATCGGTGGCGATCGCCCAGAAATCGGCCCAGCCGAGCGCGGCCGATCGCCAGATCAGCCCGGAAAGGGGGATGAGGATGATGAGCGTGAGGTAGGCAAGAGAGAAGCCGAGCGTCAATCCGAAACCCGGAATGACGCTCGGCTGTCTGAACCGCCACCCCGCTTTTGCGGGTGCTGTGGTCATGTCGTCCTGATCTAGAGTCTAGCTTGTTAGGCCTACTGGGCCGGCTTGTAGATCTGGTCGAATATACCACCGTCGCCGAAATGGTAAGGCTGCGCCTTCTTCCAACCGCCAAAAAGTGGATCGTCGATGGTGATCAGCTTGATCTCCGGCAGTTTGGCGAGGTCCTCCGCCGGCACCAAATCGGGCTTCGACGGGCGATAGTGGTTCTTGGCGATCAGCGTCTGGCCTTCCTTGGAGTAGAGATAGCCCAGATAGGCTTCGGCGACTTTTCGCGTGCCCTTGGCATCGACGTTGGCGTCGACCACGGCGACCGGCGGCTCGGCCAGGATCGAGGTCGGCGGGTAGACGATGTCGAAATTATCGGCGCCGAACTCGTCGAGCGCCAGATAGGCTTCGTTTTCCCAGGCCAGCAGCACGTCGCCCAGGCCCTTTTGCGCGAAGGTCACCGTTGAGCCGCGCGCGCCGGTGTCGAGCACCGGAACATGGGCGTAGAGGTTGCCGACGAATTCCTTGGTCTTGGCCTCGTCGCCGCCATCCTTGGCGTTGGCATAGGCCCAGGCGGCGAGATAGTTCCAGCGCGCTCCGCCCGAAGTCTTGGGGTTCGGCGTGATCACCTGGACGTCGTCCTTGACGAGGTCGCCCCAGTCCTGGATGCCCTTCGGATTGCCCTTGCGGACAAGGAAGACGATGGTCGAAGTGTAGGGCGCCGAATTGTTCTCGAACTTGGTCCGCCAGTCGGGATTGATCTTCTGCGATTTCGAGACGATGGCGTTGATGTCGCCTTCGAGCGCCAGCGTCACCACGTCGGCGTCGAGGCCGTCGATCACGGCGCGGGCCTGCGCGCCCGACCCGCCATGCGACTGCTGGACGGTTACCGTCTCACCGGTCTCGGCCTTCCAGTGGGCGACAAAGGCCTCGTCGAATTGCTTGTATAGCTCACGCGTCGGATCATAGGACACGTTGAGAATGGTGGTATCGGCAAACGCGAAACCGAGTGTTCCGAATTGGACCGATGCAGCGACAAGGGCGCCGAGCAGTTTCCTGAAATGAGGATTGGTCATTTACGCCTCCGTTGAGATCACCTCAAATCTACCGAATTGGTAGAAATTAGATGCACTCAATGTTGCTTTTTTTGTCCCTCAGAAGCAATTTTTCGCTGATCTTTGGCCTCACGAAGAAATTCTTTCCTCTCGACGCCGGGGTGCAGAATCCGGGCTCATGAAGCGATCTATCTAGAGACAGGTCGCGCCTCGGCAATGGCTGGATGTGATCTAGGCGCGATTTGCTTTCGCGGTGGCCACAGGTTCAGTCGGCGGTGACGAGAAAATCGAAGCGCTGCTTTGGAAATGGCTCGTTTTTCAGCGTGAAGTGCCACCATTCGCGCGGATAATTCCTGAAGCCGCCGGCGCGCATGATCTCGACAAGCCTCTTGCGGTTTGCGGTTGCTTCCTCGGCGAGCGGACGGTGCGCCGTTTCACTCATTGGGTCGAAACAGTCAAAGCCGGTGCCGAAATCGAGCATGTCGGCATCTGATACACCGCAGGCCGGTTTCGGGGTGTCGGTGTTGCGGTCGGCTCGCGCGATGGCGACATCGACGGTCGAGCCGCGCGAATGGGTCGACAGTTCGCCGATATAGCCCTTGGCGATGAGGTCCTTGCGCTTGACCGCCGGATACCATTGCGGGTCGGGTGGTCCGCCTTCCATGGTCCATTCGCCCATATCAGAGACCGCGCGCGCCGGGCGGTAGCAGTCGAAGACGACCAGCGTGAGGCTCTCCGCGGCAATCGCTTTCTGGACGCGGGAAAGCGCTTCCGCCGCTCGCCCGGTGAGTATGCATACCGGCGCGTCGTAGCCGGTCGCCTTGCGGTGCAGGAAATTGTTTGTGCCGGCATAGCGGATGTCCTGCCGGATGGTGCGGTCAACGTCGGCAAGGCGGACGAAGCCGGCGGGGAGGTCTGCGGAAAAGACGGGGACAATACCGGCAGCCAACAGCGGGGCGCAAAACGCAATGCGCTGAATCGCTTGGCGCATTCTATTCAACGAACACTTTCACGCTGGCCGCGCGCCCGGCCGCGTCGATCACGGTCAGGGTCGAATAGCCGGCGCCGTCCGGCTGCCAGGTCGCGGTGCGTCGCCGGTCGATGCCGATCAGTGGCTTGCCATTTGCCAGCCAGCGGAACGGCGCGCGGCCACCTTGCAGCTTCAGCACCAGTGGCGAGGCTTCGGCGGTAGTGGTGTCGAGATCGACGCGGGCGCCGTCAGGCGGAAAGATGATCGTCGGCGCGGGCTCGGTCGGCGTCGCCTGCACCAGCCCATCGGCGCCAGAACCGAAGCGCGCCAATGTCACCGGCAGATCGTCGCGCCTGGGTCTGACCACGCCGGCTGGCCGGCTTGGCAGTTGCACGGCGGCCAGACCGGCGCGGACAAAGCCCTCGAACAGGATGGGTGCGGCCGAGACATAGCCGGACAGGCCGGGCACCGCGCCGGCATCGGGACGGCCGACCCAGACGCCCAGCACGTAACGCCCGTCGAAACCGACCGACCAGGCATCGCGGTAGCCGTAGGAGGTGCCGGTCTTGTAGGCGATGCCGCGCTGGGCCGCACCTTCGGGCGGCTTGACGCCCGACAATATGTCGGTGATCTGCCAGTTCGCCTGATCGTCGAGGATGGTAGTGGTGGAGCGTTTGGCATTGGCCGGCTCGGTGCCGTCACGCAGGGTATGCGCCTTGCCGCCATTGGCAAGCCCTGCATAGAGCTGGACGAGGTCGCGCAGCGTCACCCCAACGCCGCCGAGGCCGATGGCGAGACCCGGCGCCTTGTCGACGGGCAGGATCGGCGTGACGCCGGCCTGCCGGAAGCGCGCGAGCAGCCGCGCCGGCCCGACCGCGTCGAGCACACTGATCGCCGGCACGTTGAGCGACAGTTGCAGCGCCTGCCGAATGCTGACGTCGCCTTGGTAGCCCATGTCGAAATTCTTCGGCCGATAGCCCCCGAAATCCGTCGGACTGTCGTCGATCAGCGTTTCCTGCGCCACCAGTCCCTGCTCGAAGGCGAGCCCGTAGATGAACGGTTTCAACGTCGAACCGGGCGAGCGGACGATCCTGGTCATGTCGATCCAGCCGGAGCGGCTGGCGTCGAAGAAATTGGCGGAGCCGACCTCGCCAAGGATGTCGCCGGTGCGGGCGTCGGCCAGCACCATGGCGACCGACAGGCGGGGCCCGAGCCTGGTGGCGGCATCCCTGGCCACCTGTTCCAACCCTTCCTGGACGCTTTTGCGGATCGTCAGTTGCAGCTTCTGGCCGGGGACGGCCCTTGGCAGCATCGCATAAGCGGCATGGGCAGCGAGCGCCGGCAACGTGCGGCGGATGGCGGAAACGTCGTCGAGCGCAGCACGTGCGGCTTGGCGCTCGCCAAGCAGGCCAGCTGAAACCATGCGCGTCAGCACCCGGTCGCGAGCGGCGTGAGCGATTGCGAGATTGCGGTCGGGCCGGCGCTTTTCGGGTAGTTGCGGCAGCGCGACGAGCAGAGCCGCCTCCGAGACCGTCAGCCGCTTCGGCTCCTTGCCGAAATAGGCCAGCGCGGCGGCGCGCACGCCTTCGAGATTGCCGCCATAGGGCGCCAGCGTCAAATAGCGTTCGAGGATCTCGCGCTTGGTGAGCCGCCGCTCGATCTGCAGGGCGCGCAGCATCTGCTTGACCTTTGAGCCAAAGCTGCGGCTGTCGCGCGGTTCGGCCAGCCGGGCGAGTTGCATCGACAGCGTCGAGCCGCCGGAGACGATACGGCCATTGGTCGCGAACTGGCCGGCGGCGCGGGCCAGCGCCAGCACGTCGACGCCTTCATGGTCCCAGAAGCGCTTGTCCTCATAAGTGACCAGCATGTCGACGAACTGCTTGTCGACCTGGTCGAGGCGGGTGGCGAGCCGCCAATAGCCGTCCGGCGTGGCGAAGGCGCGCAGAAGCTGGCCGTCGCGGTCGAGCACCTCGGTCGACACAGTGGGTTCGGCCGGCAGCGGCGGCGGAAAGGCGCGGTCGAGCTGCCAAAGGGTGGCGGCGGAGATGGCCATGAGGCCGGCGCAAGCGGCGGCGGTGATGGCCGTTCGGCGTAGGAATTTTCTGGAGAGCATCGCTCCGCCCTTCTTCCTTCTCCCCTTGTGGGAGAAGGTGGATTGGCGCGCAGCGCCAAGACGGTTGAGGGGTGCTGGCCAGAGCGCTATCGGTGCCAAGCTGGAACACCCCTCATCCGACCGAGCTGCGCTCGGCCACCTTCTCCCACAAGGGGAGAAGGGAGAGCCGGCCGCAACCTCGGCTCCCTTTCTGCAGCGCTGAAGATTGGCGAAATCCTTTGCGAAGGTGCCATCGCCATGTTCCTGTTCGCCATCGGCGCCTTACGGCGCCTTTACCTCCATCATCCCGGTCGCGGTGCGGGCCGAATATTGCGGCCGGTACATGTCCTCGACCGTTGCCGCCGGATGGGCATAGGTGCCCGGCGTCACCGCGCGCACGACATAGGCGAGCGTAATGTTGCGGTCGCCGTCGCCATCGTTCGGATTGAAGGCCGCGACGAAACGGTCGTCACGGAATTCGAGATGGGCGGCGTCGGTCTGGGCCAGCCAGGAGAAGTTCGACAACTGGGCGCTGGAAACCAAGCCCGGATTGTCGATTTCGAAGCCGGCCGGCAGCAGATCGGTGATCACGAGCCGCGACGGCCACTTGTTCTGCTCGTAGATCTTGAGCACGACGACATAGCGTTCGTTCTGGGTCGCCTCCGTGACATTGGCTTCCGTGCCGTCGAGCTTGTAGTAGGTGCGGCCGATGGTGAAGCCGTTGCCGCTGGCCGGCAGTGGCTGGATCGGCGAGGCCACCGTGGTGACGACTGCCTGCAGCGGGTTGCTGCCGGTGTTGGCGACGGTCAGTGGGCTATCGACCAGGTCGCTGCCGGCGATCTGCTCCGAATAGGCGCCGACATGCGGTGCGCCATTGATGGTCAGCGCGATCGCATCGTTGCCGGCCTTCAGCGCGCGGGCCGCCAGCAGCATCCAGGACTCGTCCTGGGTGCTGGTCCATCTGACGGCGGCGCGTTCCTTCGTCACCAGCGTGATCAGCGCCGGCACGATCGTCGGCACCGGCTTCGATTCGGCGGCGAGCGCCAGCATCGCCGCGCCGTCACGCAGCGGCGAGCCATAGTCGGACCTGTAGTAGTCGTATGCGGAGGTCGACTGGGCCAGTTGCAGGGCGGCCTGGAAGGTGGCTTCCGAACGCTGCGTGTCGCCATAAAGCGCCAGGCCTGCCGCCAATTGGGCAAGGGCCATCGGGCTCGTAAAGGCTTCGAGCTGCGTGTCGGCATAGTAGCGCAGATCGCCGATCGAAGCCTTTTTGTTGCGGGCCAGCACATAGAGCGCATAGGCGATCTCGCTGCCGCGACCCTTGACGTCCTGGTCGTAGCCGATCGCGTTCTGCAGATTGCTCAGCGCCTGGTTCATCGCCAGGGCCGGCACGTCGTATTTCTGCTCACGCGCCCGGGTCAGGAAATCAGTGACGTAGGCGTCGAGCCACAGGTCGCCGGAGCCCGGACCCCACAGGCCGAAGCTGCCGGCCGAGGCCTGATAGCTCAGCACCTTGTAGATGGCGTCCTGGATGCGGCCACGCAGGTCGGGGTCGCTGGCCATGCCGATGCCCGAGGCCATGTCGTTGACATAGAGAAGCGGCATGGCGCGGCTGGTGGTCTGCTCGGCGCAGCCATAGGGGTAGCGGTCGAGCGTCATCAGGAGCGACGGCACGTCAAAGGCCGCCGCCTGCGAAACGCCGACGCTGACCGAAGCGCCGTCGAGCACGCTTGCCGCCAGCAGCTCCTTGTCGACGCGCAGCGACCCGCCATTGCCCTTGAGGTCGACCACCATGCGGGTGGTCACCGGCAATTGCGCCGGACGCACCGGAACATAGAGCGTCTGTTCAACAGCCGTGCCGTCGGCATGAGCGAGCTTGATCGTGATCGAGGCGTTGCCTGGCTTCTCAGCCATCAGCGGCACGGTCAGCGTCTGCCGCTTGCCTTCGGCGAGCGTCAGCTTCTCGGGCAGGGCGGCAGTGCCGGTCGACAGCCCGCCGGTGGTATCTATCGACAGTGCATAGTCGCCCTCTGGACCATCGGTGTCGGCGACGTCGAGCCGCATGACGGCCGAATCGCCGGGCGCCAGGAAGCGCGGCAGGCCGGCAGTGATCACCACCGGATCGCGCACGATCACGTCGGACTGGGCATGGCCGACCCCGTCCTTGGTCCAGGCGACGGCCATGACGCGCACGGTGCCGTTGAACTGCGGGATGTCGAAATCGATCCGCGCCTTGCCGTCGGCGTCGAGCTGGACCGGACCGGAGAAGAAGGCGACCAGTTTTTCGGTCGGCGGGCTGCCTTGCGACTGCATGTTGGCGCCGTCGCCGCCGGTGCGCAGCTTGCCTGACGTGCCCAGCGAGCCGTCGATCAGGCGGCCGTAGAGGTCGCGCACTTCAAGGCCGAGCATGCGCTGGCCGAAGAACCAGGTCTCCGGATCCGGCACCTTGTAATTGGTGAGGTTGAGGATGCCGACATCGACGGCCGCGACCATGACATAGGCATTGGCGCCCGGCTGCACGCCGGCCACCGAGACCGGGATCGACAGCTGCTGGCGCGGCATGGTCTTGTCCGGCGGCGTCAAGGTGACGGCGAGCTTCTTCGAGCCCGGATCGACCTTCAGCCATTTGACGCCGATGGCGCGCGCCGGCATGCGCGTTTCCTGCGCATCGCCCGGCCTGAACAGCGTTGCCGTGACATAGGCGCCGGCGCCCCAGTCGTCGCCGACCGGGATGTCGATGGTGCTGCCGCCTTCTGGAACGGTCGCGGTGACGGTCTTCAAGAGTTTGTCGGCGCCAATGGTGACGAGCAGCTCGCCGGCAAAATGCGGCGACACTTTGAGCTTGGCCACTTCGCCCGCCGCATAGGTATCCTTGTCGAGGGCGATCTCGAGGCCGTCGGGCGTTTCGGTGGTGGTGGAGCTGACATACCAGCCGGCGTCGAACTCGTAACTGGTCGCCGGGCCTTCCGGATCCGATGTCTCGATCTCAAGCCGATAGCGGCCCCAGTCGACCGGCAGCGAGACGGTGGCCTCGCCATCGGCGGTCAGGTCGACCTGGCCATTGGCCACTGACTTGGTGAACGTCACCGGCTCATAGTTCCAGGAATTGCTCGAGCGGTACCATTGGTAGCTGCGTTCGACCTTGACCAGCGACCATTGCGCGCCCTGCAGCGCCTCACGCTTGCCGTCGGGGTCGACGGCGATCAGGCTGAACTTCGCCGTGCCGCCTTGCGGTACCTCGTCGCCGTCGAAATCCGGACGGATGCCGATCATGTGGCCCTGCGGCCGGATGCCGATGTTGAGCGAGCGCTCGACGACGCGGCCGCCAGTCTCGCGCATTCTGACCGTAACCTTGGCATCGACGAGCTTGGTGGTCGAG
>NZ_RZTI01000005.1:0-104384 GCF_003997275.1 Mesorhizobium sp. M6A.T.Ce.TU.002.03.1.1 | reverse complement strand
CCATTTGCGTCAGGCCGGGAAAGCCGAACAAGGCAGCCTCCGGCTTTTTTTCCGGTATCATCCGCGAGCCGTTAAGCGGCCAGGAAGCGATATTGCCGGTGCCGCGCTCTGTCGTGCACACCCACGCCAGCCCGCGCTCGGCGGTGAATTTTTTGATCCACGCAGCAGGGATCGACGGCAGCGCCGTCGGGCCGCGCCGCAATCTGACGATGCCCGGCGTCGCCGTCACGGTCGGCGAGCAGATCGAGGCATTGGAGCGCATTGCCGGCGCCAAGGCGATGAACCTGATCCGCGAGGAGCCCGACGACACGATCTGGGCGATCGTGAAGGGCTGGCCGACACGGTTCGAGGCGCGGCGGTCGAGGGAGCTTGGCTTTGCCGCCGAAAAGAGCTTCGATGAAATCATCCGCGCCCATATTGAGGACGAGCTGGACGGCAAGATCGCAAGCTAGAGCGCTGCGCGTCCAATCGGACACGCAAAGCCGTCATCCGCCAGTTGTCAGGCTCGCCGAAAGCAGCAGCAGCCCGAACAGGAAGACGAAGGCTGCGCCGCCGATCTCGACGATCGAATGGATGCGGTTGCCCATGCGGCCGTCGCCGGCGAAATAGACCGCCCAGTTCTTGGCCGTCACCGCCAGCGTCGCCAGGACCGAGACCGTGATCGCCGTGCCGAGTGCCATGGCCAGCACCGACAGGATGCCGCCGAACCACAGCCCGTTGAGCATGGCGAAGCTCAGCACGATCAGTGCGCCAGAGCAGGGCCGGATACCGACGGCCGCCACCGCCGTCCAGGCGGTGCGCCAGTCGAAGCGGTCGCCGGAAAGCAGCGCCGGGTCGGGCGCGTGTGAATGTCCGCACGTCTCGCAGACTTCGCCCGCCGCATTGTGATGATGATCGTGCCCGCCATGGCCATGGCCATGGTGATGGTTGTGCGTGCCGTGATCATGGTCATGCGCATCATCGTCGCGGCCGGCATGTGCGCGAAGCGCATGGGAATGTTGCGAATGAGCATGCACGGAATGTGCGTGGCCTGCGTGCGAATGGCCGGCATGGGCCGCCGAGAGGCTGTAGGGAGGGCTCGCGCCGAACAGGCGAAGGACGGCAGGGCCGGCCTTGCGCCACAAAAGCCAGGCGCCGAACAGGGTGACGAAGACATAGCTCATGATTTCGAGGAACCATGCCGCATCGGTCATCGATATAGCGGTGCCGCGCAAGACGAAGTAGGCGAGCATCATCACGAGGATCGCCGTCAGCGCCTGCAGCAGGGCCGAGACGAAGGACAGCATGATGCCGCGCTTGAGCGCGACTTCGTTCGCCACCATGTAGGACGAGATCACCGCCTTCCCGTGACCGGGGCCGGCGGCATGGAAAATGCCATAGGCGAAGGACAGGCCGATCAGCAGCCACAACTTGCTGCCGTCCTCGCGCATCGCCTTCATCGCGCCGGCAAGCGCGCGGTAGAATTCCTGCTGGCGCAGATTGATCCACATCAGGACATGGGCGAACGGGCCGGTGGTGGGAGCTATCCCGTCATTGGTGCCGATGCCGAGCGAGCTCTGGGCGTGGGCGGCGCCGAGGAAATGCGTCATCGCAAGGGCGACGGCCAAAAGGCCGAAAGCCAAACGCAGGGACGGTTTCGTCACCGGATTATCCTTCTGGCTGACAGTTCATTTCAAGCTTGGTCGCAAAGATCTTGCTCATATCGGTGCCTGTCGGATCGTTGAAGAAGGCGTCCGTCAGGGTCTTCTGGTTCTCGGCGATCGCCTCGTCGGGGTTCGGACGAACGACTTTGCTCGTGCATTTCGACGGCATGCCATCGACCTGCAGATTGGCATCCTCGGTGAAATCGATCGCCGTGTAGAAGGTCGGGTCGTAGACGCCGATATCGATCTTGCCGGCCAGCTTCATCGGCGCCTTCGGTTCGGATTCGAACAGGATGATGAGTTGGTCGTTCTCGAAATTGGCCATCAGCTGCGGCGGTGGGCTCATCGGCTCGTCCTTGCCGTCGACGGTGACGAGTTGGAAATAATTGAACTCCGCCAGCGAAGCATGGACGGTGTCGGCGACTTCCTTCAGCTCCTTGTCGTCGAGCTTCAGGTCAGAATTCTTGTCGAATTCCATCATCACCGTGCTCGAAAACAAATCGTCGAAGCGCCAGAGATGGCGCAACGCCTTCACACTTTGGTGATCCGGGCTGAGAACCACTTCGAGGCGGGCCTCGGCGAAGACGTGGGGATGCACTTCGGCCGGCACGACCATGGCAAATGTCGCCGCCATGGCCGAAGCCATCATGATTGCTTGCCGTTTCAGATGCATTCTCGGTCGCGATCCCATCGACTTCGGTAAATATCGAGAGTTACCAGAAAGGGGGCGAAAATGGGACCGCCAGGCGGCTGAAAGCTCATGCGCTGTCATTCGTCTTGAACCACTGCACCAGGAAATCGACAAAAACGCGAACCTTGGCAGGCAAATAGCGCCGGTGCGGATAGACTGCGAAAATGCCGCTACCCGAAAGGATGCGGTCATCCAGCACAGTCACCAGCCGGCCGCTTTCGATGTCGGGAGCGGCGATGAAATCGGGCAGGATGGAAAATCCCAATCCAGCCACCGCGGCGGCTCTTGCGGCCATCGGACTGTTGACCTCGATCGGACCGGAGACCGAGACGGTTACCGTATCGCCACTGTCGCCCTTGAACGGCCAGTTGGTCAGCCAGCGGCCATTGGTGTCTATGATGCAGGGCACGCGGCCAAGGTCCTGCGGCCGCACCGGCATGCCATGCTTGGCGATCAGCTCGGGAGATGCGCAGAGGCGCACCGAAAACGGCGCCAGACGCCTCGCGATCAGCGAGGAGTTTTCCAGCCGCGAAATGCGCACGGCGAGATCGAAACCTTCCTCGACCAGATCGACGAAGCGGTCGTCGAGATGGATGTCGAGCACGATGTCGGGATGCTGCTTGGCGAAGTCGATCAGCGATTGGCCGATCGGTGCGTCAGCAAAGGTGCGCGGCGCTGAAAGCTTGATCCTGCCGCGAACGTCGCCGGAGGATTCGCGCACCGCATCGGCCAGGCTGTCGACCTCACGCACAATTTCCGAGGCGCGCCGGTAATAGGTATGGCCGGCCTCCGTCATCGAGAACTGCCGCGTGGTGCGGTTAAGCAGCAGCGCACCGAGCTCGTCCTCCAGCTCGCGCACATATTTGGACAGCAGCGCCTTGGAGCGCCCGATCTTGCGCGCCGCTGCCGAAAAACCTTCGGCCTCGACCACGTCGATGAAGGCGCGCATGCGGGTCAGCGTGTCCATGTCATGCGCTCCTTTGGCGGGCTGAGAGGATGCGCGCGGCGAGCGCCATCAGCCGCCGGTCGCTGTTCTTCGGTCCAAGCAGCGACAGGCCGAATGGAGCGCCGTCGAGCTGGCCTAGCGGTAGGGTGATTTGCGGAAAGCCCGACAGGCCGGAAAGACACAACAGTCTCAGCGCGCGTTCACGGTACGCCTGTAAATCGTCGAAGGAAGCAGCCTTGAGCGGGGCGGCGTCAGGAACGGTCGGCAGCACAAGAACGCCGTCATCGCCAAGACGCTCGGCAAGTTCGAGACGGAAGGCGTCGCGGCGCTGCGTTTCATGTCGCGCCGTTGCGGCGTCGATGGTTGCGCCATGCTCGAAGCGTTCCTTGACGCCGGGGCCTAGCATCCGGTTTTTCTGCGAGATCCAGGCACCATGATTTTGCCAGGCCTCGTATCCTTGCAGCTTGCGGAAGCACCAGTAGAGATCGTCGGTCGAATGCGAGAGCGGCGCGATGATCCGCGGCGCGCCCGTCACCGAAGTGACATGCTGGACCATGCCGCGATATTCATCGGCTCCCTGCGGGCCGAGAACGAGCCCGTCCAGCGCATCAAGGGCGAGGGGGCGCTGCAATTCGTGGCGATGCGGATCGTCGCCGAGCAGCACCGCGCCGACCTTGTCATAGGTGGTCATGTCCTTGGCAAACCACCCGAACGTATCGAGGGAGGGGGCCAGCGGCATGGTGCCATCGAGCGAAATGCGGCCATGCGTGACCCTGAGGCCGATCAAGCCACAGAAACTTGCCGGGGCGCGGATCGAGCCGCCGGTGTCGGATCCGGCGGCGATGTCGGCCAGCCCGCCGGCGACCGCAGCAGCGGAACCGGAGGACGAGCCACCGGTGATGCGGTCGGGTGCGGCCGGATTGACCGGCGCCGGAAAATGCGCGTTCAGCCCCATCAGGGAGAAGGCCAGTTCATCCGTTTGCGTCTTGCCGACGAAGCGCGCGCCCGAATCAAGCAGCGCCCGAACGGCCGGCGCTGTCGCGGGGGCGGGTGAAACCTCCTGGTATTTCTGCGGATTGCCGCAGCCGGTGCGGTAGCCGGCCACGTCGTAAATATCCTTGACGGCCAGCCGCAGGCCGGCAAGCGGGCCGGATTGCGCATTGGATACAGGGATATCGTCTAGGTCGAGAAAAGCGTTCAGGGGGCCACGAGTGCCTGTCATTCGTTCGATATCCGGATACAGCTGTTGCAACATTGTTCGATGCTAGGAATTTTACAACCTGACGTACGATTTTTATTGATTGTGAAATCCTTCGACCTTATATCGCGCTTGCCCAAAGTCGCACGTGCCTGTGGGTGTCCGCCGATCCTCAAAATGGTGAGGGATATCGGTAAGGTAACTGGAGCCAACCCCTCCAGTCGGTTTAGCGGCCAACCGCCAGACCGAGGACACCTTGAAGCAACGACGGTGCGGGCCTTTCTGGTGTTCTGCCGGTCGTCCAAAGACCGGGGTTACTGAAGAGGCACACCTTCATTGCCGGCAGTGCGGACGGGTCTCCCATCCAAGCCAAGGCAGACAAAGCGAACCGAGGCCGGGCAAGGCCAAGGTTCACCGCCGCGAGACGGCGTTTCATGGTTCCGGGGTCTCCACCGGCTGGTTCCATGGATTTGACGTCCCGCCTTTGTCCACCGCGTGTTCGCGAGGTCGATGACCCGCGTCCCGCAGCCTTTGTGCGCGCCGAAAGGCGCTGATGGAGAGACCCCGATGGCTACCCAGCGCATCCTTGATTTCCTCGCCACCCGACGTCCGAACGGCCCATGCCTCGTCGTCGATCTCGATGTCGTGCGCGACAATTTTCGCGCCTTCGAGAAGGCGCTTCCCGATTCGAAAATCTACTATGCGGTGAAAGCAAACCCGGCGCCGGAAATCCTGCGCCTGCTTGCTGCGATGGGCTCGTCCTTCGACACCGCTTCCGTTGCCGAAGTCGAGATGGCGATGGACGCCGGTGCGCCGGCGGACCGCATCTCCTTCGGCAACACCATCAAGAAGGAGCGCGACATCCAGCGCGCCTATCAGCTCGGTATCCGGCTGTTCGCAGTGGACTGCGTCGAGGAGGTCGACAAGATCGCCCGCGTTGCGCCCGGCGCCCGTGTGTTCTGCCGCGTGCTGACCGACGGCGAAGGCGCCGAATGGCCGCTGTCGCGCAAGTTCGGCTGCGTGCCGGCGATGGCGGTCGATGTGCTGCGTCGTGCCAGGACGCTCGGCCTCGACGCCTATGGCGTGTCGTTTCATGTCGGCTCGCAGCAGACCGACCTGACTGCCTGGGACCGTGCGCTCGGCGATGCCAAGAAGGTGTTCGCGGCGCTCGCCGAGGAAGGCATCGTGCTCAAGATGGTCAATATGGGCGGCGGGTTCCCGACCCGTTATCTCAGGGATGTGCCGGTGGCACAGGCCTATGGCCAGGCGATCTTCTCGGCGCTGCGCAAGCACTTCGGCAACGCCATCCCGGAAACCATCATCGAACCGGGCCGTGGCATGGTCGGCAATGCCGGCGTCATCAAGTCGGAAGTCGTGCTGATCTCGAAGAAGGCCGACAACGACAATGTGCGCTGGGTGTTCCTCGACATCGGCAAGTTCGGCGGTCTCGCCGAGACGATGGACGAGGCGATCCGCTACCCGATCGTCACCGCGCATGACGGCACCGAGACCGCACCGTGCGTGCTCGCCGGCCCGACCTGCGATTCGGCCGACGTGATGTACGAGAAGACGCCGTATCCGCTGCCCTTGTCGCTGACCATCGGCGACGAGGTGCTGATCGAGGGCACCGGCGCGTACACCACGACCTACGCCTCGGTCGCCTTCAACGGCTTCGAGCCTCTCCGATCCTACGTGATCTGACGGTTCGAAAGAACCGCTCAGATCATCCCAGGTGGGCGCCTGTCGCCCGCCCGGGCTCGCCTGTGGAACAATCCGCTCGTGAAGGATCGCGGAAATGGAAATTGTAGATTTCATTGTTGAAGACGCTGCGCGCGGAATCTCCCCCCTCGAGGGGGAGATGGCCGGCAGGCCAGAGGGGGTCGGTCCGGCTGACGCGACCTCTCTTGGACCGCACGGCGTCGGCGCTTCACGCGCGGCGACCCCCTCTGTCGCCTTTGGCGACATCTCCCCCTCGAGGGGGGAGATTGCTGGTGCTTTTGCCATCACCGCCGAGACCGCTGCCGACGTTCCGGCGCGCGAGGCTTTGCTCGATCGCGCCATGGGGCCGAAGCGCAGGAAAAAATCGTCGGAAAAGCTGCGGCGCGGCCGTCGGCCTTCGGAAGGCCTGGCCTTTGTCGCGCACGATGCTTCGGGCGCTGTGAGTGGCACGGTGCGGCTATGGGATGTCGTGCTGGGCGAGGGCGGTCGGCCAGCGCTTCTGCTTGGCCCGCTCGCCGTCGATCCCACTATCAAGAATGCCGGCATCGGCTCGGCGCTGATGCGCCATGCAATCACTGAAGCCGCGCGTCTCGGCCATGCGGCGATCCTGCTGGTCGGCGATGCGCCCTATTACGATCGCTTCGGGTTCTCGGCCGAGAAGACCGGCTCGCTGGCCATGCCGGGACCTTACGAACGGCACCGCTTGCTGGCGCTGGAACTGGTGGAAGGCGCGCTCGCCGACGCGCAGGGCACGCTGAAGGCGGCAGGGCGCAAGCTGAAGGCACAGCGGCTGCCGCTCGCGGCCTGACGGATCGGAAACAAGCCGCCGCCCATCGGGCGGCGTCTTCTTTTCATCCCGGATTGGAGTGGATCAGCCGATCAACTGGCTCAGCGCCATGGCGACGCTCATGTCGCCTTCGACCTTTATCTTGCCGGACATGAACGCCATGGTCGGGTTGAGATCGCCTGCGATCAGCGACTCCAGATCGTCGAGCGAAAGCTTTATGGTGCAGTCGGCCGGCGCGTCGGTGGTCGAGACATTAGCGCCGTCGATGACGATGACACCGTCGCCGCCGGTATCGAATTTCACGGAACGATCGAACCCGGCACTCGCCACGCGCGCGCTGATCTTGTCGGCAATTTCCTGAACGCCCATGGCCGTTCTCCTCGTCTCGTTGCGTTTGTCGCACATTGGCACTTCGGTCCGGCCGAAGTCGCCGTCTTGCGCATTTCGCGATCACGGTCGCTGGCGCATATAGCTTTGGGTTGACGTTTACGTCAACGCGGTTCCCCGAGATGAAGATGGGTTTTATCGCCGCAGTGAAGCCGGGCTGTCCGCGAGGCCAGCCCAGAGGGGGATGGCGGTCCCATTGCATTTAGCTGGACACTGCCGGCAAATGACCGCTACCATCGCCATGTTGCTTGAATCAGGTTTCTACCTGGAGATCGAGTGCTCGAAGAACCGAACAGAAATCCCGGATCCCATCGCTATGGGAAGCCGAGCTTGTGGTGGCCACCACCGTTGGGTTGATGGCCTGCGGGCCTGATCCGAGCTGAAAATCAAATTCTGTGTTCAGAGAGACACCGTCATGAATACCATGCTTTCCGTGGAAGCCCGGGAGACCGCGCTTGCCGTAACTTTCTCGTCAGGCGAAACAGTCTGCTATCCTTGGCTCTGGCTAAAGGACAATGCGCCATCGGCGTTTCACCCGCAGACCGAAGAGCGGATATTCGACCTGACCAGGGTGGAGCCCTCACTCAGACCGATCAGCGTGCAAGACAGAGGCGGCACTGTGAGCATTGTCTGGTTGAACGACCAGGCTGAGGAGGAATTCCCGGGCCAGTTCTTTGAATCCTATCGTCCGGGCAGAAAGAGAAACGATCCGGCTGACATCGCTCCAAAACTCTGGGACGGCTCGATCGATCTTGAAACCATACCGCGTCACTCCGCCGGAGACATCTTGCAAAGCGATGCCGATCTGCTCGCCTGGCTGAAGGCAACGGCTGCATACGGGCTCTCCATCGTCGATGGGCTTGACGATGATCCCGACGCCGGGCGGCGCGCGGCCGAGCGGATAGGGTTCCTGCGCCAGACAAATTTCGGCACCATGTTCGAGGTCGTGTCGATGCCGAAACCGAACAACCTGGCCTATACGCCGGTCGCCCTGCCGTTACACACCGATCTTGCGAACCAGGAGGTGCCGCCCGGCTATCAATTCCTTCATTGTATCGCGAACGAAGCTGAAGGCGGTGGATCGGTCTTTGCCGATGGGTTTGCGATCGTGGCCGCGTTACAGGCGGAAGATCCTGAAGCCTACCGTCTCTTGTGCGAGGTCGAGATACCCTATCGTTTTCACGACGAAAACTACGATCTGCGCGGTAGGTTTCCTGTGATCGTAACGCGACGCGATGGAGAAGTGACAGAGTTACGGTTCAACGCCCATCTTGTCGATGTCATCGACCTTCCCTCCGACATTTGCGCGCCCTTTTACGCGGCCTATCGCAAGCTGATGATGATGATCCGCGGCTCGCGTTTCCAAATAGCCTACCGCCTCAAGGCCGGCGAAATGGCGGTGTTCGACAATCGCCGGGTGCTGCACGGCCGCCAATCGTTCAATCCGAACACGGGGCGGCGACATTTGCGCGGATGTTATGTCGATCGTGGGGAGTTTCAGAGTCGTATTCGCGTCCTCTCGCGATAGCGGACGACGACCGCGTCGTCGTCGGGCTGCTGACCGAAGGCCATCTGATGCGGCGCTATGCCGAGGAGCTCGACAAGGCGAGGCGGGACCTGTCGGGCGAGGGCTAGGCTTACCGAGCAGCTCGGCCGGCATGTCACGTCGTGAACAACAAGGGAGCACGACGATGGTCGCGGCGGTCAATCTGGAACTCTGGCGGACGTTCCTCCGGTGGGTTGTTTCCAAAGCCGGCTACAATCAGGGCACTTACACGGTTTGCGTCATTCAAACAGACGAGGACAGTGGCCGAGCCTGTCCCTAGCGTGGACTCGGCCCCTGCGCTCAGAGTGGGTAAACGGGCCATGACAGCAGATTCTAGAGCGGTCATCTCACGCGTCGACCGCGTCAGGGGAGATAGGATGAACCCGTATCCGGGAGGCGAGGATCAAGACCCCATGATGGCGCTACACGAGGGGGAGGTTCAGTCATGAGAATCAAAAGTCTGATGAAGCGCGCCGAGAAGGTGGACAGAGCATTCAAGGAGCTTGAAGCCGATTTGGCGGACGCGTTCGATGAGTGCCTCAACCTAGACGACCAGTCGCCGTTGGAGGCCGTCCCGGATGAGAATCTCGCGGCAAAGAATGACAACTCTCAGCCCGAGGACGACGCTGGCACCGCTCGACGCCTGACCTCCCACACACAAACCCGACTGGCTGCGTTAAATGCCGTCGATGGGCTCTTTGACGATGCGCGGGAGTATCTGGAGGAGATCAATACGAAACTGTCGGAGATCGCGACCTCGCATCATCTGACAGGCGAATTCCTGAAGCTGCTTCACGGGGACATTCTTCGCGCCAACGAACTGGAACTGGCAAATGTCGGCCTGACCACCCAGCAAAGAGTGCTGTCGGAGCAACTCCACGATGCCACCAGAAAGCAGCGCGAGCGTGAAAGCGCTGTCGAGGCCCTGCAGCAGCGCGAGACAGGCCTGATCGAGGACAAGGAGGCACTTCGCCGTGCGCTGGCTGCAGCAAGGCTGGAACTCGTCGTGGCAGGCAATGCGAGCGCAGAGCGCGAAGCCGAGTTCGGTGACCTCGTCACAACGCTTTCGGCCAGAACGGCCGAGGCCAACAGATGCTCGCGCGAGAACGAGATACTGCGGGAAAAACATGTCAGCCTGTCGATCGACCTCGACAAGGCGCTGAAACGGGAAGTTGAGGCGCGGCACAGGCTGGATGAACTCTCGACGATTCATGCCAATGAGACGGCGCGACTTTCGGAAGTGCTGGCTGCGCTTGGCAAGAGCGAGAAAGAGGAAATGCGGCTGCAGAAATCGCTCGATGTCGCGCAAGCGAAGCTGTCGGAAATGACGGAAGCGGCCCGTATCATGGAAGGTGACAGGGAAGCCGAGCGAGCGCGTGGTTTCACGGAGATCGGCGGCCTGCGTTCCGAAATTCGGAACCTCCAATCGCGATTGGAGGTTGCCTTGAACGAGAACAGTGAAGCCGCCAGCGAGATCGCCAAGCTCAAGGCTCAATGGAGCGACGCTGTGGCCGAAAAGCAAATCGCGGAGGAAAGGTTGTCTGCTCTCAGAAAGGAGAACGAAAACGACAAGATGAACCTTTCGACCGTGAACGCGAATTTTTCGCAGCTTTCCCTGCAGCAGGCATCCGAGCAGATACAGTTCGATGTCCAGAGGCAGGAATGCGAGGACCTGCGAGCCGAAGTCGCGTTGCTCGATGCTCGGGTCAAGGAACTGTTGCCCTATGAGCGTCTCCACAAGGTCACAAACGCCAGACCGCGTGAGGACGGCGTGGTCGAGATCACCGGTGTCGTGGCGGAGAAGGCCCGCGCTACAAGCAGGCGGCGTGTCCGTACGAGCCTGCGCGCTGCATCCTAACGCGCAGGGTGGGCTGCCGCTTAGTGCTCGATCGGGCCTTTCGGCATGACGATCGCCGTGCCGGCGGTTGTCGGACGCTCGATCATGCGGCGGACGCGCGGCGGCTCGTCGCCGCTGTGTAGCGCGCGCACGCGCTCGCCGATAACGGCGTCGGCATGGGTGGCCCGCTTATTGTGGCGGATGTATTCGAGCCATGTCGGCGTGTGATAGTGCTCGATCCATATTGCGGGATTTTCGAGATCGCGCGCCAGCGTCCAGTTGCGGGCGCCGTCACGGCGTCGGATGCGGCCGCGTTCGGCCATGGTGGCTAGGAATTCCGGCACGTCCTCCTCGCGGATGATGTACTCGATCATGATAGCGATGGGGCCGCTGCGCAGCTTGAGGTCGAGCGCAAGATGCGGCTCCTTGAAACGGTTGGTCGGATCGAGATTGAGCACCGCCTGCTGCGGCAAGGGCAGCAAGAGGCCGATCGCGCCGCCCGCCAGCATCGCGACAGCAGCCGCGATCAGCGCGAATTCGGCGCCATGCGCATCGGCGACGACACCCCAAATCCAGCTGCCGAGCGCGATGCCGCCGAAGGTCGCCGTCTGATAGACCGACAGCACCCGGCCGACCACCCAGCGCGGCGTAGACATCTGCACCGTGACGTTGAAATGCGACAGCGCGATCACCCAGCAGGCGCCGCCGATGAGCAGCCCGAGCGACGTCTGCCAGGCGTGGTCGCTGACGGCGGCATTGAAGGCGCAGAGCGCGAAGCCGGCGAATGCCATGCGCACCATCGTCTCGCTGGACAGGATCTGCCTCAGCCGGACGCTGATCAGCGCGCCGCCGACCGCGCCGATGCCGAACGCGCCGAGCATGATGCCGTAGGTCAAGGCATCGCCCTTGACGACGTCGCGCGCCACCAGCGGTAGCAACGCCAGAACCGCGCCGGCGCTGAAGCCGAAAGCCGCACCCCTGACCAGCACCTTGCCGATATTGGGCGACATGGCGACGTAGCGCAGGCCGGCGCCCATCGCCGCGCCCAGCGTCTCGCGCGGCAGTGTAGAGGCCGGCAGGTCCGGCTTCCAGCGGGCGAGCACTATGATAAGGCCGACATAGCTCAATGCATTGGCGGCAAAGGCGGCGGCGGCACCTGCGGCGGCAACGATGATGCCGCCGATCGCCGGGCCGACGCTGCGCGTCAGGTTGAAGCCTAACGAGTTGAGCGCGACGGCCGCAGGCAGCTTGGCGCGTGGCACCATATCACCGACCGACGCCTGCCATGACGGGTTGTTGAGCGCCGTGCCGCTGTCGATCAGGAAGGTGAAGGCGAGCAGCGTCCACGGCGTTATCAGGCCAAGATAGGTGAACACGGTCAGCAGAACCGAGACGACCAGCATGAAGGTCTGGGCAATCAGCATGACCTTGCGCCGGTTGAAGCTGTCGGCGATCGCACCGGCAACGAGCGCAAACAGCATGATCGGCAAGGTGGTCGACGCCTGGACCAGCGCGACCTGATAGGACGAGGTGGCGATCGTCGTCATCATCCAGGCGGCGCCGACGCCCTGGATCAAACCACCGAAATTCGAAACCAGACTGGCGGACCATACGGCGCGGAAAATGCCGTGCCGGAACGGCGCCAGCGCCGAGACGCGTTCGCTGTTCGGCTCGTCGTCGATCATGGATGCTTCCCCGACTTCAATGCTGTCTTCTTCCGGTGAATCGGTCCCTCATACCGTCCCTTCAAAGTAGAGCATCACTTTGCAAAGGGCGAACGCCTTTTCGAAGAAGATCATGGTCCAACAACAGGATAGCGGACGCCGGAACAGGTCAGCGGGCGTCCTTGCAGGCGGCGTCGAGCGCTTCGGTGAGGTGGCCGACTTTGTGCCCGATGCCTACTAAATTGCCACGAATGTCGTTGCCCAAAACCGCTGCGCTCTCTCTGATCAAACGCCCGAGGGCAGACTCTGGTCGACATGCGTTACCGATCCTCGAATCCGGTCAGCACGCCGACGGCGTTGATGCCGATTTCCTCGACGGCATAGCCGCCTTCCATAACGAACAGCGTCGGCAGGCCGAGCCTGGCGATGCGGCGGCCAATCTTGGGATAGTCGCCGCTTTTCAGCTTGAACTTGCTGATCGGGTCCTTCTCGAACGTGTCGACGCCAAGCGAAACGACGACGACATCGGGAGCGTACGCCGCAAGTTTCGCGCAGGCGTCTTCCAGCGAAGCATTCCAAGCGTCCCATGAGGTGCCGAACGGCATCGGATAATTGAGATTGAAGCCTTCGCCGGGGCCGGCACCGCGCTCGTCGGCATGGCCAAGGAAGAACGGATATTCGGTCATCGGGTCGCCATGCAGGTTCAGCACCTGCACGTCGTCGCGGCTGTAGAAGATCTCCTGCGTGCCGTTGCCATGATGGTAGTCGACATCGAGAATCGAGACGCGCTTGGCGCCCTGGTCGCGGAACCATTGCGCGGCAACGGCGGCGTTGTTGATGTAGCAATAGCCGCCCATGAAAGCAGCGCCGGCATGATGGCCGGGCGGACGGCAGAGCGCGAAGGCGGACGTCTCGCCGCCCTTGACCAGGGCGGCCGCGGTCAGCGCCACGTCATAGGACGACTTGATCGCCTCCCAGGTGCCTTCGACGAAGGTGGCGCCGCCGTCGAAGGAGTAAAATCCAAGCAGCGCATCGATCGTTCTGGGGCGCACATCGCCGCGCAGGCCGCGCGTCGGCCAGGTGAAGGGGATGGCCGAGCCCGTCCGGCCGGACGCTTCCCAGAGCGGCCACACGGTCGGCAGGAAATCGATGTAGTCGCTGGTGTGCACCTTCCTGGCGGCAGCGAGATCGTGGGTGTCGGGTGGCAGGATCGGGCCGAGCTTTTCGCTCTCCACCCTCGCCTGGATGAACTCAGCGCGCGAGGGCTTCTCGAAGGCCGGCACGATGGCGCCCGAAATGAGTTCGAAGTTGCCGGCATGACCGACGTGGAGAGGGGAGAAAACAGTCTTCATCTTGCGGGCCCGGCTCGCTCTTCGAGTTGCGTATCTGTCATTGACGGACTGCTTTGTGGCAGAGAGTTTCAGCGCCGCCAAGAGGCGTTCCAGATCGTTGTTGCAAGTAGCAGCGGACGGCTTGCCAGACGCCAATACTCTGCTAGCCTAAGCTCAAACGGGAGAAAATTATGCCGCCATCGGCCGATCTGATCGTCGAGAATGCCAGCATATTGACGATGGATCCCGATAACCCCCGTGCCGAAGCCATAGCCATCAAGGGCGGCGAAATCATTGCGATCGCAGATCGCGCGACCGTGCTGGAGCACAAAGGCCCCGGCACGCGCGTCATCGATGCCGGCCGCGGCTCCGTCGTCCCCGGCTTCATCGAAGCGCATATGCATCTTTTCGGCGGCGCGGCCGAGCTCGATCATCTCCAGCTGATGGGCGTCCACGGTTTCGAGGCGCTTTCCGACGCTGTGCGCCATTATGCCGCAATGCGACCGGACCTGCCCATCCTGCAGGCGCAAGGCGCCGACTACACCATCCTGTCGGCGGCCGAACGGGTCAGCCGCCGTCATCTCGACCGCATCCTGCCGGACCGGCCCTTCGTCATGGCGGCGCCCGATCACCACACAATGTGGGCCAACACCAAAGCGCTGGAACTGGCCGGCCTGCTTAGAGGCAAGCAGCTTGGCCCGGGCAATGAGATCGTCATGGGCGACGACGGGCTGGCCAGCGGCGAATTGCGCGAGGGCGAGGCTTTTGGGCCGCTGATCGCGCTGGCCGGCGAGGATCGCGTGCGGCTCGGCCTAGCCACCGGCGGCGAGCCGGACCCGAGGCCGACGCCGGCGGAGCAGGCCTCCGACCGGGCGATCATGCGCCGCGGGCTGGAATGGTGTGCCAGGCATGGCATCACCTCGATCCAAAACATGGACGGCAATTTGCATCAGCTCGAACTCTTGTCCGAGATCGAGGCCGAAGGCGGCTTGCTGTGCCGCGTGCAGGTGCCGTTCCACTACAAGAACTTCATGACGCTCGACATGCTCGACAAGGCGTCGGCGATGGCCGAGCGCTACAAGGGTGAATGGTTGTCGTCGGGCATGGTCAAAGTGTTCTATGACGGCGTGCTCGATTCATGGACGGCGGTGATGGTCGAGCCCTATGCAGACCGTCCGGATTGGCTGGGCGAGCCGCTGTTCACGCCGCAGCAATTCATCGACCTTGCCGTGGCCGTCGACAGGCGCGGGCTGCAGATTGCGGTGCACTCGATCGGCGACGGCGCCGTGCGCGCCGTGCTCGACGGCTACGAGGCGGCACAGAAACAAAACGGCAAGCGCGACAGTCGGCATCGGGTCGAGCACATCGAGGTGATCACCGCCGCCGACGTGCCGCGCTTCGCAAAGCTTGGCGTCATTGCCTCGATGCAGCCGCCGCATCCGCCGGGCAGCATGGGCTTGCCGCTGGAGCCGACGGTGTCGCGCATCGGGCCCGCCCGCTGGCCGCTGAGCTATGCGTGGCGGACGCTGAAGAACGCCGGCGCGCGTGTCGTCTTCGCCTCGGATTGGCCGGTGTCGCCGATCGATCCGATCCTGGGCATTCAGGCGGCAGTGCTGCGCAAACCATGGGCAGACGATGATCCCGATCAGAGCTTCTCGCTGCATGAATCACTCGGTGGCTACACGGTGGAAGGCGCCTATGCCGAGTTCATGGAGCATCGCAAAGGCCGTCTGAAGCTAGGCTTCATGGCCGATCTCGTGGTGCTCTCTGCCGATATCGAGGCGACCGCGCCGGAAGCGCTGCATATGGTGCGGCCAGTGACGACGATCTGCGGCGGCAAGATCACTTACCAGGCATGACGATGGCACGGGAATTGCGTTCTGAATCGACATTCAGATGCATGCTTGCCAAGCCACACGCCGTGTGCTGACAATCGAGTGGGAACTGGATCCGCCCTGAAGAGCGGACGCAAGAATGGGGTAATCGTGCCGGAACAACCGGGTAAAAGTGCAATTGAGGTTCGTGGCGTCCGCAAGGTATTCGGTACCGGGGAGTCACAGGTCGCCGCCCTCGACACGGTTTCGGTGTCGATCCGCGAAAATGAGTTCTTCACGCTGCTTGGTCCGTCCGGCTGCGGGAAGACGACGCTTTTAAGGCTGATTGCCGGCTTCGATTTCCCTAGCGCCGGCGAGATACTGCTGCATGGTCAGGACATCGCGCCGCTGCCGCCATTCAAGCGGCCGGTCAACACCGTGTTCCAGAACTATGCGCTGTTCCCCCATATGACGGTGGCCGAGAACATCGGCTTCGGCCTCGAAATGCTCAGCAAACCCAAAGCCGAAGTGAAGGCGCGGGTCGCCGAGATGCTGAAGCTGGTCAAGATGGAAGCGCTCAGCGGCCGCCGCACCAGCCAGATATCGGGCGGCCAGCAGCAGCGCGTGGCGCTGGCCCGGGCGCTGGCGCCGCAGCCGAAGGTGCTGCTGCTCGACGAGCCGCTGTCGGCGCTCGACTTCAAGCTGCGCAAGGAGATGCAGATCGAGCTGAAGCGGCTGCAGCATGAGACCGGCATCACCTTCATCTTCGTCACCCACGACCAGGAAGAAGCGCTGACCATGTCGGACCGCATCGCGGTGATGTCGTCGGGCAAGATCCTGCAGGTCGGCACGCCTTGGGACATCTATGACAAGCCGGCGGAGCGCTTCGTCGCCGACTTCATCGGCGAGACCAATTTCCTGACCGCGGCCATATCAGGCATGGCCAACGGCAAGGCACAAGCAACGCTCAAATCCGGCGCGACGATCGACGCCACCGTGGCTGAGGGCTTTCAGCCGAAGGACAATGCCACCGTGGTGGTCAGGCCGGAACATGCCAAGCTGACCAGCGGCAAGGGCGACCTGTCGGGCACGGTCGAAAACATCGTCTATTTCGGCACCGACACGCACATCCATGTTCGCCTGGACAGCAGCGAGGCCTTCACTGTGCGCCAGCAGAACACGCGCAGCGCAGGCTGCGGTTTCGAGCGGGGAGACAAGGTCGGCATTTCGATCGGCAACGATGCCGCACAAGTGCTGAGGGACTGATGGCGAGCGCGGAAGAAGTCGCCAAGGAAGCCGAACGCCGAGATATCCGCGATCGCTGGCTTCTGTCAGCGCCGGCACTGATCATCATCTTTCTGGCGGCGACCGGCCCGCTACTGATCGTCGTGATCTATTCGTTCCTGACGCCGGGGCCCTATGGCGACGTGGTGTGGAAATTCTCCACCGACGGCTGGCTGTCGGTGGTGATGCAGCGCGACATCTTCGACGACACGCTGGCCTTCGCCGACGCGCATCTGTCGATCTTCTGGCGTTCGGCCAAGCTGTCGTTCATGACAACGATCTTCACGCTGCTCTTTGGCTTCCCGACCGCCTATTTCATCGCCACCCGGCCCGCGCGGCAGCGCGAGATCTGGCTGTTCCTGATCACCATCCCGTTCTGGACCAATCTGCTGATCCGCACCTTCGCCATCCAGGAGGTGATCCGCAACGAGGGCATCGTCAACACGGTGCTCATCAAGCTCGGCATCATCAGCCAGCCGATCCAGATGATGTTCACCGATTTCGCGCTGATGGTCGGCATGACCTATGTCTATCTGCCGCTGATGGTGCTGCCGCTCTATGCCAGCATGGAAAAGATCGACTTCCGGCTGGTCGAGGCGGGTTACGACCTCTACGCCAACCGCTTCCAGGTGCTGAGGCGGGTCATCATCCCGCTGGTCAAGCCTGGCATCATCGCCGGCTCGATCCTCGTTTTCATCCCGGCGCTGGGCGCCTATGTCACCCCGCGCGTGCTCGGCGGTTCGAAGAATATGATGCTCGGCAATCTGATCGAGCTGCAGTTCGGGCAAGGCCGTAACTGGCCGCTCGGCTCGGCGCTGTCGATCTCGTTGATGGCGATCGTGATGGTCGCGCTGCTCTTCTATGTCCGCTCCGCCGGGCGTCAGGGCGGCACGCATGGGTAGCCGCTTCGACATCCGCCGGCAGACCGGCTTCACGGCCATCGCGATGGTCTGCTTCTTCGCGCTTTACCTGCCGATCATCACGGTTGTCGTCTATGCCTTCAACGCCGGCAGTTCGATCGCGATCTGGGAAGGCGTGTCGCTGCGCTGGTTCTACCAGGCCTGGAACAACAACCAGGTTGTCGACGCCTCGATCCGGTCGCTGCAGATTGCTTCAGTCGCGGCGACTATTGCCACGATCGTCGCCACCATGGCCGCGCTTGCCACGACCCGGACGAAGCCATATCCCGGCCTCGGCTTCAAATACGCCTTCATCAACCAGCCGCTGATGGTGCCGGAAATCGTCACCGCGGTGGCGCTGCTGATCTTCTTTTCGCGCATCAAGATCTGGACCGGCTATTCGGGGCTGGGCTACCTGATGGCCGCGCATACGGCCTTTTGCATCCCCTTTGCCTATCTGCCGATCCGGGCGCGGCTTGAGAACATGGATCTGACGTTGGAGGTCGCTGCGGCCGACCTCTACGCGACACCCTGGAAGGCTTTTCGGCGCGTCACCTTTCCGCTGCTCTGGCCAGGCATCCTTGCTGGATTGATGCTGGCCTTCGTCATCTCGCTGGATGATGTCGTCATCACGGAGTTCGTCAAGTCCGGCGGCCAGGACACGTTGCCGACTTACATGCTCGGCCAGTTCCGGCGCGTTATCACGCCGGAAATAAACGCGATTTCGACGGTGTTCCTGCTGATCTCGATATTGATCGTCACCGTCTTCTTTTTCATCAGCAGGAAAAAGGATCAGGAATGATATCAGCTGTAACAGGAGAAAAACGATGAAGTGGAAACTGGCTGCGACGGCGCTCGGCGCCGCGCTCCTCGCCTCGGCGGGTATTGCCCGCGCCGATGGCGAGCTCAACATCTACAACTGGGGCAATTACACCAGCCCCGACCTCATCAAGAAATTTGAGGAAAAATACAAGGTCAAGGTGACAGTCACCGACTACGATTCCAACGACACCGCGCTCGCCAAAATCCGCCAGGGCGGCAGCGGCTTCGACATCGTGGTGCCCTCTGCGAGCTTCGTGCCGATCTGGATCGAGGAAGGGCTGCTGTTGGAGACAGAGCCTAGCAAGATGGAGAACTTCAAGAACATGGACCCGAAATGGGTCGATGTTCCCTTCGATCCAGGCCGCAAATACACCGTGCCGTGGCAATGGGGAACGACCGGCGTGACGGTCAACACCTCCGTCTACAAGGGTGACGTCAACACTTCGGCCATCTTCCTCGATCCGCCGCCGGAACTGGTCGGCAAGGTCAACGTCGTTCCCGAAATGGCCGATGTCATGCATCTCGCCATCAGATATGTCGGCGGCGAGCCCTGCACCGGCGACAAGGAGGTGCTGAAGAAGGTGCGAGATGCGCTGGTGGCGGCAAAGCCGAAATGGATCTCCATGGACTACGGCACGGTCGAGAAGTTCGCCAAGGGCGACTTCGCAGCTAGCGTCGACTGGAACGGCGCGTCCTTCCGCGCCCGCCTGCAGAACAAGGACATGGTCTATGGCTATCCGAAGGAGGGCTATCCGATCTGGATGGACAATCTTGCGGTGCTGAAGGACGCCAAGAACGTCGAAAACGCCAAATTGTTCCAGAACTTCATCATGGATCCCGAAAACGCGGCGCTGATCTCGTCTTTCGCGCGCTACGCCAACGGCATTGCAGGTTCGGACAAATACATGCCAGCCGACATGAAGACGGCGCCGGAGGTCAACATCCCCGCCGAGTTCGCCGACAAGGGCAAGTTCATGCTGAACTGCGCGCCCGACGTCCAGGCGCTCTACACCAGGATCTGGACCGAATTGCAGAAGTAATCGCAGTACCATGGACCCGGCAGCCATGGCTGCCGGGTCCATGAATCAAAAAAATCTTCGCCAAGGACCGACGTCCGGCTGTCGCCTGACGCACCCGGAGTTTGCCTGCAAATGCCCGATCTCGATCTCTGCTACATGCCGGCAAGCGAGGCCCTTAGGCGCTTCAAGGCGAAGACGCTCTCACCGGTCGAGCTGATGGAAGCGGTCATCGGGCGCGCCGAGGCGACGAAGGACAAGGTCAACGCTTTCACCAACACGCATTTTGACGAGGCGATGGCACTGGCCAAAAAAGCCGAGGCCAAATACGCCAAGGGCAAGAAGACGGGCCCGCTCGAGGGCCTTCCCGCCGGGATCAAGGACGAAAGCTATATCAAGGGCAAGCCGACCACCGGTGGCTCTCTGATCACCAGGAATTTCGTTGCCGACACCAGCTCGACGATGAATGAGCGCATCATTCGGGCCGGCGGCATCGTCCATGCACGCACCGCGACGCCGGAATTCTCCTGCGCAGCCTATACATGGTCCAGGCTGTGGGGTGTCACCCGCAATCCGTGGAATCCCAAGTTCACGCCCGGAGGCTCATCGGGCGGCTCGGCCGCCTCGCTCGCCTCCGGCACGTCGTCGATCGCCACCGGCTCCGATATCGGTGGCTCGATCCGCATCCCGGCATCGGCCTGCGGTGTCGTCGGCTACAAGCCGCCCTATGGCCGCAATCCGGACGACCCGCCGTTCAATCTCGACTTCTACTGCCACACCGGGCCGCTGGCGCGCACGGTGGAGGACGCCATCCTGCTGCAGAACGTCATGACCGGTCCCAGTCCTCTGGATATCGCTTCGCTCCGGCCGAAGCTGACCCTGCCGACCAGATTCAAGCCGATCAAGGGCTGGAAGATCGGCTATTCGATGGATCTGGGCGGCTTCGAGGTCGATCCGGAAGTGGTGAAGAACACGAAGAAAGCACTCGACGTGTTCCGCTCACTGGGTGCCGAGGTCGAGGAGGTCAATCTCGGCTGGGGACCGGAGGTCCTGGAGGCCGGGCTCGCCTATTTGAACCATCTGTTCGGTGCGTTCCTGTCGAAGCTGCTGCCCCACCACGCCGACGAGATGACGACCTACGCCCGCAAGTTCGCCGAGGAGGGAGCGGGTTCCAAGGCGACCGATTTTGTCGCCAGCCTGGAGGTGGCTGGCCGCATGTATACGACGCTTGGGCCGCTCCTCGAAAAATACAATGTGCTGATCTGCCCGACCACGGCGCTGCCGTCAGTGCCGGCCGACCATGACCAGTCGAAGGACGAAATCAGGATCAACGGCAAGCTGGTCAATCCCTCGCTTGGCTGGGTGATGACGACGCCGTTCAACATGATGAGCCGCTGTCCGGTGCTGTCGGTTCCATCCGGCCACGCGAAAAACGGCGTGCCGACCGGCATCCAGATCGTCGGCCGCACCTACAGCGACGAAGATGTGTTCCGCGCCGGCATGGCCTATGAAAAAGCAGTTGGTGGCTGGTACGGAGAAAAGGCGCGCCGGCCGAAACTATGAAGGACGGCGCGACTGCACTGAAAGCAAAAACCGTCGGGACACCGCGGGACGACATTTCCCGGAGCATGCAATGACATCTTACCGCAACAGCGAACCGGTGCTTCCGATCATGCGGGGCTCGCCGCCCAAGATGGTGCCGCCAAAGCTCGACTGGGACAGGGGACCGTGGAACCGGTGGGCGTTCCAGCACGTCCGCGAAATTCTGCCGACCGTCGAAGTCTGGCGCGGCAATGGCCATCGCCGCCGGCTCGAGCGGGCCGAGGTCGATCTCGATGCGCTGCCGGTGAGCGACAGCACGGGTCAGCCTACGACGTTGGCCGGGCTGCTGGATGAGACCTATACGGACGGCTTCCTCGTGCTCAAGGGCGGTGAGATCGCCTATGAGCGCTATTTCAACGGCATGACCGACCGCACGCTGCATTTGTCGCAGTCGATGGCGAAGTCCGTCACCGCTTCGGTGTTCGGCATACTGGTCGGGCGCGGCCTGATCGACCCGGCCTTGCCGGTGACGACCTATCTGCCGGAGCTCGATGCGACCGGCTGGGCCGGCGCCAGCGTGCAGCATGTGCTGGATATGACGACAGGCGTGCGTTTTTCCGAGGAATATACCGACCGCTATTCCGATATCGGCCAGGTCGATGTCGCCTCCGGCTGGAAACCGGTGCCGCCGGGCAGCGATTCGGCCTTCGAGTGGCCGTCGCATATGTTCGAATTGATCCTGCGGCTTAAGGAGACAAGCCGGCCGCATGGCGCTGCCTTCGAATACCGTTCGATCGAGACCGACGTGCTCGCCTTCATCATGGAGCGGGTGACCGGCCAGCGGCTGGCGCAACTGGTTTCGGACGAACTCTGGCAAAAGCTCGGGGCGGATGAAAGCGCCTGCTTCACCGTCGACAGCGCCGGCTATGCCATCGCCGATGGCGGCTTCAACGCCACGCTGCGCGACTATGGCCGTTTCGCCCAGCTGATCCTCGACAATGGCGGCGGTGTGGTGCCGGCCGACTGGATCGAGGCGACGCGCAGCGGCAGGCATGGACCGGACTTCAATCCCAGCCTGCCGGAAGGCGGCTACCGCAACCAGTTCTGGATCGAGGATCCGCGCTCACGCGCGCTGATGTGCCGGGGCGTGTTCGGGCAGCTGATCCATGTCGACTGGAACACGAGAATGGTCGTGGTGAAGCTTTCGAGCTATCCGGATTTCACTGATATCGCTTATTCGGTGGCGACGATGAAAGCCGTGCACGCGATCGCCGCCGCGCTGGCCTAAGTTCCAAAAAATCGGAAGAAAACGCCATGGCCGGCGAGACTGCGTTCGAGACCGGATTCGGCTTTGCCCGAATAGTCTGACCCGATCCAGGCAACCCGCGCTATCGCAGCTTTCCTGTGGACCTGTCAGGGTGATCGAAACCGCCGCGGTTGGCGGAGCGACGCTCTGCGCCTATGGTCGCCGCTCTTTTCGACAGGACAGCAGGAACGATATGGCATCCGACATCAAGCGCATCGCAGCAATCATAGCAGCCGAGATCACTGCCCGGCCCGAACAGGCTGCGGCGGCGATCGGACTGCTGGACGAAGGCGCGACAGTGCCGTTCGTAGCGCGCTACCGCAAGGAGGTCACCGGCGGTCTGGACGACACGCAATTGCGCCTGCTTGCCGAGCGGCTCGCCTATTTGCGCGAGCTCGATGCGCGCCGCGACACAATCCTCAGTTCGATCCGCGAGCAGGGCAAGCTGACCGAGGAGCTCGAAACCAAGATCGCTGCAGCCGCCACCAAGGCGGAACTCGAAGACATCTATCTGCCTTATAAGCCGAAGCGCCGGACCAAGGCGGAGATCGCGCGGGAGCGTGGCTTGGGACCGCTGGCCGAGGCCATCCTTGCCGACCGCGCGGCGGTGCCCGCCGAACTGGCGCTGGCATACATCAGCGAAGAGGTGGCCGATACCAAGGCGGCACTCGACGGCGCGCGCGACATCCTGTCCGAACAGTTCGCCGAAAATGCCGACCTGGTCGGCAGACTGCGGGCCTACATGAAGGAACGGGCTTTCATGCGGTCACGCGTCGTCGACGGCAAGCAGGAGGCCGGCGCGAAATTCTCCGACTATTTCGACCATGTCGAGCGCTGGGCCAATGTGCCGAGCCATCGCGCGCTGGCGATGCTGCGCGGCCGCAACGAAGAGGTGCTGTCGCTCGACATCGAAGTCGATGCCGACGACGCGTCGCCGGTGAAGCCGATCGAACGGATGATTGCCGATGCCTACGCCATCGGCCGCCAGCTGCCGGGCGACCGCTGGCTGATGGAGGTTGCTGGCTGGACCTGGCGCATAAAGCTGTCGCTGCATCTGACGCTCGATTTGATGCGCGATCTGCGCGAGCGGGCCGAGGAGGAAGCGATCCACGTCTTCGCCCGCAATCTGAAGGATTTGCTGCTCGCAGCACCGGCCGGCTCGCGCGCCACGATGGGCCTCGATCCCGGCATCCGCACCGGGGTCAAGGTGGCGGTGGTGGACGGCACCGGCAAGCTGCTGGCGACGACGACGGTCTATCCGTTTCCACCACGGAACGATGTGCGCGGCACGCAGGCCGAATTGGCGAAGCTCATCCGCTTGCACAAGGTCGAAGTGATTTCGATCGGCAACGGAACCGGCAGCCGCGAGACGGAACGGCTGGTCGCCGACATGCTGTCCGACATGCCGGCTGATTCCGGGCCGAAGCCGCTCAAGGTGATCGTCAGCGAGGCGGGCGCCTCGGTCTATTCCGCCTCGGCGACGGCGGCCGCGGAATTTCCCGGCCTCGACGTGTCGCTGCGCGGCGCCGTGTCGATTGCGCGGCGGCTGCAGGATCCGCTCGCCGAACTGGTCAAGATCGAGCCAAAGTCGATCGGCGTCGGCCAATACCAGCATGACGTCGATCAATACCGGCTCGGCCGTTCGCTGGAAGCGGTGGTCGAGGACGCGGTCAATGCCGTCGGCGTCGACCTCAACACCGCCTCGGCGCCGCTTCTGGCGCGGGTTTCGGGACTTGGCACATCGCTGGCCGAGGCGATCATCGCTCACCGTGATGCGGCCGGCCCCTTCGCCAGCCGTCGTGACCTGTTGAAGGTCTCCCGCCTCGGACCTCGCGCGTTCGAGCAATGCGCCGGCTTCCTGCGAATTCCCAACGGCACCGAACCGCTCGATGCCTCGGCCGTGCATCCGGAAGCCTATGGCGTGGCGAAAAAGATCGTCGCCGCCTGTGGGCGCGACCTCCGCTCGCTGATGGGCGACAGTGCCGCCCTCAAGGCGCTTGATCCGCGGGTTTTCGTCGATGAACGCTTCGGCCTGCCGACGGTCCGCGATATACTGGCAGAACTGGAAAAACCCGGCCGCGATCCGCGACCAGGTTTCAAGACCGCGACCTTCGCCGACGGCGTCGACGACATCAAGGATTTGAAGCCTGGAATGCTGCTGGAAGGAACCGTCACCAATGTCGCGGCGTTCGGCGCTTTCATCGATATCGGTGTGCACCAGGACGGGTTGGTGCACGTCTCGCAACTGGCCGACCGTTTCGTCAAGGACGCGCATGAGGTGGTAAAAGCCGGCGACGTGGTCAAGGTGCGTGTTGTCGACATCGACATCAAGCGTAAGCGCATCGGCCTGTCGATGCGAAAGGATGGCGACGGTGGTACACCGAAGCCGCGCGACAATGGCAACAGACCGGTGTCGCGCGCGCCGGCGCCGCAGCGTCAGCCAGAGCGGCCGGCGCAACAGGGCGCATTCGGTGCCGCATTGGCCGATGCGCTGAAGCGGAAGTAGCTACTTCTCCGGCGGTACATGGTCCAGCAGCCAGTCGCGAAAACTGGCGACCGGCGGATGGCCGCGTTTGTCATGCGGCACGACGAGGTAATAGGCGCTGCGGCTTTGCATCGGCCGGCCCGGCGCCGGCACCAACTGGCCGCGCTGCAACTCGCCTGAGATGAGGACCTGCGGCAGCAGCGCGACGCCAAGCCCGGCCATGCAGGCCTGGGCGGCGGTGCCGAACTGCTCGAACTGCATGCCCGGTCCAGTCGGCGCGCTCAAACCCTGATGCTCGAACCACTCGGTCCATGCGCCGGGCCGCGTCGCCATATGCAGCAGCGGCAGACGGCCGATGTCGGCGGGTGTGGCAATGGCGCGGCCGGCCAGAAATTCGGGCGAGACCACTGGCATCACCGTCTCGCGCACCAGCAGCGTCGAGTCGGCATCCGGCCAGTCGGGCAGGCCGAAATGGATGGCGGCGTCGAGCCTCTCGCGGGCGAAGTCGAAGCGGCCGATGCGGGTGACGAAGTTGATGGTGATATCGGGGTTGTTTTCGACGAAATCCGGGATGAGCGGCATCAACCAGCGTGTACCGAAAGTCGGCAGGATGGCGAGGTTCAAGATGCCACTATGCCGATTGCTCATCAATCCAAGGGCCGCGTCGCGCAATTGACCCAAGGCGGCGCGTACCGCTTCGGCATAAATCTCGCCTGCTGTCGACAGCCGGACATTGCGGCTGTCGCGTTCGAACAGCCGACGGCCGAACTGGTCCTCCAGCAGCTTGATCTGCCGACTGATGGCGCCCTGGGTCAGATCGAGCTCCTGCGCGGCGGCGGTGAAGCTGCCCAGGCGGGCCACCGCCTCGAAGGCGGCAAGGGCGCTGATAGCAGGCAAAAGGCGACGCTGGACGTTCATCATCCATTACTAACGCTCATTGATCGCTGAAGCAATTTCGTTTGATTTTTTCGAGTTGGAGGCAGATAAGCCGGCATTCCCGTACTTTGGAGACCGAGGCCATGGCAGCCGACAAGAACGCGTTCGTCTGGGATGATCCTTTCCTGATCGAAAACCAGCTTTCGGAAGACGAGCGGATGGTGCGTGATGGCGCGGCGGCATTCGCCGCCGACAAACTCGCCCCCAGGATCGAGGAAGCCTATCTCGAGGAAAAGACCGACGCCGGCATCTTTCGCGAGATGGGCGAGGCGGGTCTGCTCGGCATCACCATCCCCGAGGAATATGGCGGGCTCGGCGCCAACTATGTCACCTATGGGCTGGTGGCGCGGGAAGTCGAGCGCATCGACTCGGGCTATCGCTCGATGATGAGCGTGCAGTCGTCGCTGGTGATGTATCCGATCCATGCCTATGGCTCGGAGGCGCAACGCAAGAAGTACCTGCCGAAGCTCGCGTCAGGCGAATGGATCGGCTGCTTCGGCCTGACCGAGCCGGATGCCGGTTCCGACCCTGGCGGCATGAAGACGCGCGCCGAGAAGACGGCGAACGGTTACAAGATCTTCGGCTCGAAAATGTGGATTTCCAACGCGCCGATCGCCGACGTCTTTGTCGTTTGGGCGAAATCGGCTGCGCATGACAACGAGATTCGCGGCTTCGTGCTGGAGAAGGGCATGAAGGGGCTGTCGGCGCCGAAGATCGGCGGCAAGCTGTCGCTGCGAGCCTCGATCACCGGCGAAGTGGTGATGGAAGGCGTCGAGGTCGGCGAAGACGCGCTGCTGCCCAATGTGTCGGGCCTGAAGGGGCCATTCGGCTGTCTCAACCGGGCGCGCTACGGCATCTCCTGGGGCGCGATGGGTGCAGCGGAAGATTGCTGGCACCGGGCCCGCCAATACGGCCTCGACCGCAAGCAGTTCGGCAAGCCGCTGGCCGGGACGCAGCTTTTCCAGAAAAAACTCGCCGACATGCAGACCGAGATCGCTCTGGGGCTGCAGGGCAGCTTGCGGGTCGGGCGGTTGATGGACGAAGGCAAGATGGCGCCGGAGATGATCTCGATCGTCAAGCGCAACAATTGCGGCAAGGCGCTCGACATTGCCCGCCAGGCCCGCGACATGCATGGCGGCAACGGCATCCAGATCGGTTACCACGTCATGCGCCACGCGCAGAACCTTGAAACGGTCAACACCTATGAGGGCACGCATGACGTGCATGCGCTGATCCTCGGGCGGGCGCAGACCGGATTGCAGGCGTTTTTCTGAGCCGGCAACTGTCGCTTAAATTAGGTGCACCGCAACATCTGCTTGGAGAATGCCCGCCTGATGTGTCAGGGTTCGGCGAATTCGTTTGAAACGCCGACTTTCGGGGCACCATGGCAATTCTGGCAGCCGTCTACCACCTGACCCATTACAAATATGACCGGCCGGTCGTCCTTGGCCCTCAGGTCATCAGGCTGCAGCCGGCGCCGCATTCCCGCACCAAGGTGCTCAGTCATTCGCTGAAGGTCGAGCCCGCAAACCATTTCGTCAATCTGCAGCAAGACCCCTACGGCAATTTCCTCGCCCGCTTCGTGTTTCCTGAGCCGGTGACGGAGCTGAAGATCGAGGTCGACCTCGTCGCCGACATGACGGTCTATAATCCGTTCGATTTCTTCGTCGAGCCGTCGGCCGAAATCTTTCCGTTCGAATACCCAGAAGAGATCCGCGACGATCTCGCCATCTACCGGACGCCGGAGCCGGCTGGACCGCTGCTGTCGGCGTTCCTGCAGACCATCGTGCGACACCCAACCAACACCGTCAATTTCGTCGTCGACCTCAATGCGCGGCTGCAGCGCGAGATCGCCTATATCGTGCGCATGGAAACCGGTGTCTTCTCACCCGAGGAAACGCTGGCCGCCGCCAAGGGATCCTGCCGCGATACGAGCTGGCTGCTGGTGCAGATCCTAAGAAACCTCGGCCTCGCCGCGCGCTTCGTTTCCGGCTACCTGATCCAGCTGAAGCCCGACCTCGTCGCGCTTGACGGGCCGCCCGGCACTGCCGTTGATTTCACCGATCTCCATGCCTGGTGCGAGGTCTATCTGCCGGGGGCCGGCTGGATCGGCTTCGACCCGACCTCCGGCCTGCTGACCGGCGAAAGCCATGTGCCGCTGGCCGCAACCCCGCATTTCCGCAACGCTGCGCCCATTTCCGGCATGGCGAGCTTCGCCAATGTCGAATTCGGCTTTGACATGCGGGTCGACCGCATCGCCGAGCACCCGCGCATAACCAAGCCATTCTCCGACGAAAGCTGGCAGGCGCTCGATGCGCTGGGCGTCCAGGTCGATGCCGCGCTCGAAGCCGGGGACGTGCGGCTGACCATGGGTGGCGAGCCGACCTTCGTGTCGATCGACGATTTCGAGGCGGAGGAGTGGAACACCGCTGCCGTCGGCCCGACAAAACGTGAAAAGGCCGATGCCCTAATCCGCCGGCTTCGCGAACGGTTCGCGCCCGGCGGCTTCCTGCACTACGGGCAGGGCAAGTGGTATCCGGGCGAAAGCCTGCCGCGCTGGACCTTCTCGCTCTACTGGCGCGCCGACGGCGAGCCGGTGTGGAGCGATCCGTCGCTGATCGCACGGGAAAACAGCGAAGCAGATGTCGGACCGAAGCAGGCTGAAAGCCTGCTGACGACGATTGCCGATGAACTCGGCATCGACAAGACCATGGTCAGCGAAGCCTATGAGGACCCGGCTGAGTGGCTGCTCAAGGAAGGCAAGCTGCCCGACAATGTCGACCCGTCCAATTCGAAGCTGGAAGACCCGGAAGAGCGCAGCCGCATGGCAAAAGTGTTCGAACGCGGCCTGACCAAGCCGTCGGGCTACGTGCTGCCGGTCCAGCGCTGGAACAGCCAGGCGTCGGGGCCGCGTTGGCGTTCGGAGAAATGGAAGACACGGCGCGGCAAGCTGTTCCTGGTGCCGGGCGATTCGCCGGTCGGCTACCGCCTTCCGCTCGGCACGCTGCCCCATGTGCCGCCGGCGCAGTTCCCCTACATCGTGCCGGTTGATCCTTCGCTGCCGCGCGGACCATTGCCGGCGCGCCAGGCTATTTTACCTGAAGCCGCTCCTTTGCCGGACGCTGCCCCGGCCGAATTGGAAGGCGCCGACGAAATGGCGCGCCGCCAGCAGGCGGCGTCCTTCACCGCCGCGACCGGCCAGCAGGGCCGTGTCGAACAAGAAATCACCGAGATCGGTGGCGCGGTGCGCACCGCGCTATCGGTCGAGCCGCGCGACGGACGGCTTTGTGTGTTCATGCCGCCGGTCGAGGCGTTGGAAGATTATCTCGAACTGGTCGCGGCGGCCGAGAACGCGGCAAAGGCTATCGGGCTGCCGGTGCATATCGAGGGCTACGGCCCGCCGCACGATCCGCGCCTCAACGTCATCCGGGTGGCTCCGGATCCCGGTGTCATCGAGGTGAACATCCATCCGGCTGCGAACTGGCAGGACTGCGTGGCGACGACCACAGCGATCTACGAGGAGGCGCGGCAGACACGGCTTGGCGCCGACAAGTTCATGATCGACGGGCGCCACACCGGCACAGGCGGCGGCAACCATGTCGTCGTCGGCGGCGCGACGCCCAACGACAGCCCGTTCCTGCGCCGTCCGGATCTGCTGAAAAGCCTTGTCCTGCAATGGCAGCGCCGCCCGTCGCTGTCCTATCTGTTTTCGGGCCTGTTCATCGGCCCGACCAGCCAGGCGCCGCGCTTCGACGAGGCGCGCCACGATTCGCTCTACGAGCTCGAGATCGCGATGGCGCAGGTGCCGCATCCAGACAAGGGCAATGCGCCATTGCCGTGGTTGGTCGACCGGCTGTTCCGAAATCTTCTGACCGATGTGACGGGGAACACCCACCGTTCGGAAATTTGCATCGACAAGCTGTTTTCGCCCGACGGCCCGACCGGCCGGCTGGGGCTGGTCGAATTCCGCGGCTTCGAGATGCCGCCCAATGCGCGCATGAGCCTCGCGCAGCAATTGCTGGTGCGCGCCATCATCGCCCGCGCCTGGAAAAACCCGCTCGACGGCCGCTTCGTGCGCTGGGGCACGTCGCTGCATGACCGTTTCATGCTGCCGCACTATGTCTGGGCTGACTTTCTAGACGTGCTGGACGACCTCAAGCTGAACGGCTTTGAATTCCGCCCCGAATGGTTTGACGCGCAGCTCGAATTCCGCTTTCCGTTCTGCGGCGAGGTCCAGTATGCCGGTGTCAAGCTGGAGCTGCGGCAAGCGCTGGAGCCGTGGCATGTCATGGGCGAGCAGGGCGCCATCGGCGGGACCGTGCGCTTTGTCGATTCTTCGGTCGAGCGGCTGCAGGTGAAGACGGAAGGGCTCAACCCGGAGCGTCATGCCGTCGTCTGCAACGGCCGTATCGTGCCAATGAAGGTGACCGACACCAGAGAGATCGCGGTGGCGGGCGTCCGCTTCAAGGCATGGCAGCCGGCATCGGGCCTGCATCCAGCGCTGCCAGTCAACACGCCGCTGGTCTTCGACATCTACGATCGGTGGTCGGGCCGGGCGGTCGGCGGCTGCGTCTACCATGTCGCGCATCCCGGCGGGCGCAGCTACGACACCTTCCCGGTCAACGGCAACGAAGCGGAGGCGCGGCGGCTCGCCCGCTTCGAGCCGCGCGGCCATACGCCGTCCGGCTACGTGCTGCGCGACGAACAAGCCTCTGAGGATTTCCCGATGACCCTTGACCTGCGGCGGCCTGCAAGACTCTGATCAGCCATGGCAAAGGGGAATCACAGGAAAATACGCGGCAGACCGCATAACCTGCTGGAGCACTACCAGCCGATCGACGGCGTCGTCGACGAGATGGTCGACGCATCAGGCAATCCTCGTCCGGTCTGGAAGGACTTCATCGAGGCACTGGAAGAGCTGGGGCCTGAAAAGCTCGCCCAGCGCTTCGCTCGCGCCGACCAGTATCTGCGCGACGCCGGTGTCTATTACCGCGTCTACGACAAGGCCGGCGCCAATGAGCGCGAATGGCCGTTGGCGCATGTGCCCCTGCTGATCGAGGAGCAGGAATGGGCTGCGATCAGTGCCGGCCTGGTTCAACGGGCGGAGCTGTTCGAGGAAACGATCGCCGACATCTATGGGCCGAACCGGCTGGTCGAGAAAGGCATTTTGCCGGCGGGGCTGATCGCCGCCAGCCCGGAATATTTGCGGCCGGTCGTCGGCACCAGGCCGGCCCGCGGCCATTTCCTGCACTTCTGCGCCTTCGAGCTCGGCCGTGGACCGGACGGCCGCTGGTGGGTGCTCGGCGACCGCACGCAGGCGCCGTCGGGTGCCGGCTTTGCGCTGGAAAACCGCGTCGCCACCACGCGCGCGCTGTCCGACATCTATGGCGAGATGCATGTGCACCGTCTTGCCGGCTTCTTCCGCCGCTTTCGCGACGCGCTGAACGGCATGGCCAAGGTATCAGGCGGCCGTGTCGCCATCCTGACGCCGGGGCCGCTCAACGAAACCTATTACGAACATGCCTATATCGCCCGCTATCTCGGCATCATGCTGCTCGAAGGCGAGGATCTGACCGTCTCCGGCGGCCGGCTCATGGTACGCACCGTTTCGGGACTGATGCCGGTAAGCGTGCTGTGGCGACGGCTTGACGCCGCCTTCGCCGATCCGCTGGAGTTGCGGCCGGAGTCGCAGATCGGCACGCCAGGGCTGGTCGAGGCGATCCGCCGGGGAGCCGTTTCTGCCGTCAACGCGCTCGGCTCCGGGCTGATGGAAACGCGGGCGATGTCCGCCTTCTTGCCGAAGATTTCGCGCGAATTGCGCCACGAGGAGCTTCTGCTGCCGAGCGTCGCGACATGGTGGTGTGGCCGGGACACGGACCGTGACCATGTGCTGGCTAACCTCGACCACATGGTGATCGGTCCGGCGCTGTCGACGCGGCTTGCCTTCGAGGATGACGATTGCACCAGGCTGGGCTCGGCGCTGGTTGCCGGGGAGCGGGCCGAACTGATAGCCCAGATCGAACGGGGCGGCGGCGACTTCGTCGGACAGGAAGCGGTGACGCTTTCGACCACGCCGGTCTATGTCGGCGGCTGGCTGGAGCCGCGGCCAGCAGCCCTGCGCGTCTATCTGGCGCGAACGCCGGAAGGCTGGACGGTGATGCCCGGCGGTTTTGCCCGTGTCGGCTTTTCGCTCGACCCGACGGCAATCGCCATGCAGCGCGGTGGCCAGGCGGCGGATGTGTGGGTGGTCAGCGACAGACCGGTGGAGCGCGAGACGCTGCTGCCGCAAGAGCACGACAGCTTCACCCGTACCTTGCCTGGTAGCCTGCCCAGCCGCGCGGCGGAAAACCTGACATGGCTCGGCCGCTATATCGAGCGATCGGAAGACACGGTGCGCATCCTGCGCGCCTATCACGTGCGGCTGGCCGAGGCCTCCGACCCGGATATGCCGCTGCTTGCCGATATCAGAGACTATCTCGAACCGTTCGGCATCGACGTCGCGACGGCGATCCCGCCGGGGCTGATCGGAACGCTGGACAGCGCCGTCTACAGCGCCGGACAGATTCGCGACCGCTTCTCGCCTGATGGCTGGCTGGCGCTGAAGGATCTGTCGAAGACCATTCATCAATTCGCGACAACGGTAGCGCCGGGCGATGACGCGACGCGGGCGATGACGGTCATCCTGCGCAAGCTCGCCGGGTTTTCGGGTCTGCTGCATGAGAATATGTACCGCTTCACTGGCTGGCGCTTCCTGGAGATCGGCCGGCGGTTGGAACGCGGCATCCAGATCGCCCGCACGCTCGCCCGATTGACCAGGGCTGCGGCGCCGGACGGCGCGCTCGACATGATGCTGGAGATCGGCGACAGCGTCATGACGCATCGGCGGCAGTATCCGGTGCAGTCCGGCCGGCGCACGGTGATCGATCTCCTGGTGCTCGATCCGCTCAATCCGCGCTCCATCCTGTTCCAGCTAGAGCGGCTGAAGGCCGAAATCGCGCTGTTGCCTGCTGTCGGCGAGGGGCATATGTCGCCAGCGGCGAAAGAGATCCTGCAGCTCAACACGGCGATCGCCATCAAGGAGCCCTCGGACATGACGGCGAAGGCGCTGGACGATCTCGCCAGCGAGATCGGCGGTCTCTACAACAGCCTCGCCAAAGCCTATTTCGGGTAAGCATGCTCTACGACATCAGGCTCAATCTGCGTTACGATTACGATGCGGCGGCGGGCGGTGGCCGCCATCAGGTGCGCGTGCTGCCGCCGACGATATCGGGCGTGCAGCGCGTGATCGCCGCTTCGCTGTCCTTCGCGCCGGCGCCGAGCGAACGCTCCGACTTTTCCGATTTCTTTGGCAACAATGTCACGTCGATCGCCTTTCGCGATGCCCATGATGCGCTCGACATCAGGATGAGCGCGCGCGTCGCCGTCTCGCGGCCGGAGCCTGGGCTTGATGTGTCGCCCGACATTCGCCGGCTGCGCGAGGAACTCGACGCGGTGCGGTCGCTGTCGCCCGGATCGCCGCATCATTTCCTGGCCGCCAGCGATCACGCGGGCATCGACGCTGCGATCACGGCCTACGCGCGCGGCAGTGCCGGCAGCTCGGCTGTCAGCACTGCGGTGGACCTGTGCAACCGCATTCATCGCGATTTCACCTATGATGGCGAGGCGACCACGGTGCAGACCCGGGCGAGCGATGCCTTCGACCTGAGGCGGGGCGTCTGCCAGGATTTTTCGCACATCATGATCGCCGGCCTACGCGGCCTCGGTATTCCCGCCGGTTATGTCAGCGGGTTCCTGCGCACCATTCCGCCGCGTGGCAAACCGCGGCTCGAAGGGGCCGACGCCATGCATGCCTGGGTCAAGGTGTGGTGTGGGCGCGACACCGGATGGCAGGAATTCGATCCGACCAACGGCATGCGGGCAAGCAACGACCATATCACCGTCGGCCATGGCCGCGACTATTCGGATGTAGCGCCGATCGTCGGCGTCCTGAAGACGACGGGAGGGCAGGTCGGCGAGCAAGCAGTCGACGTCATTCCGGTCGTGCTTGAAAAGGCATGACGGCAAGCGAGGCCACACTCGATCTTGAACATCGGCAGAAGGCTGCTTCTCGAACGCGGATGTGGTGAGCCTGGTATCTTTGTGGAAGCCATGGCGGAACCAGCGGCCGATCCGTCGCTTATCTACGGGAAATTCCGTGGAGAGGACATGCTGGACAAATCCGGGTCGTCGCCTGGCCGGTCGGCTAGCAGGAAGGTTGCTCCAGGGGCGCCGACAAATGGGTCGCAAGCCTCTGCCGATCGAGCCTCACTCACCTACATCACTGACGCCGAGCCCGGTATCCGCCGTCTGAGGGTTGGCAAGGGATTTTCATACAAAGGGCCTGACGGGCAGGGCGTCGACGAGGACACTTTGGCCCGCATCAAGGCGCTCGCCATTCCACCGGCGTGGACAGATGTGTGGATTTCGCCCGTTGCTGACGGTCACATCCAGGCGACCGGCCGGGACCAGCGCGGACGCAAGCAATATCGCTACCATGCGCTGTGGGCGGAGGAGCGTGACGGCGTAAAATATTCGAGCCTGGTTGCCTTTGCAGAAAGCCTGCCTGAGCTGCGACGCCAGATCGATGCCGATCTGCGCCGTCACGGCCTGCCGCTGGAGCGGGTTGTCGCTGCTGTGGTCTGGCTGCTCGACAACACGATGATCCGCGTCGGCAATGCCGCCTATGCTCGCGATAACAACAGCTTTGGGCTGACCACGCTGCGCGACCGCCATGTCGACATCAATGGCTCGAGCCTGCGTTTCGCTTTCAAAGGCAAGTCCGGCAAGGAATGGAAGCTGAAGCTCGTCGATCGCCGGATTGCCAGGATCGTGCGCGGGGCGCAGGACCTGCCGGGCCAAAAGCTGTTCCAGTATCTCGACGAGGACGGAAGCAGGCGACCGATCCGCTCCGATGACGTCAACCGCTACATCAGGGAGATGGCAGAGGCCGATTTCAGCTCCAAGCATTTCCGAACCTGGGGCGGCACCATCCATGCTGCGTCACTGTTTGCGCAAACCGGACGACCCGAAAGCCAGGCACAACAGAAGCGGGTGATGAACGGCCTCATCGACAAGGTCGCCGAGCGGCTGGGCAACACGCGCGCCATCTGCCGCAGATGCTATATCCACCCGCAAGTTTTCGATGCCTGGTCCGAAGGACGGCTGCTCAGCGAAATAGCGGATGCGAACAAGCGGAAACGATCGATACCCGGCCTTGATGACGAAGAGGCTCTCGTACTGAGATGGCTGAAGGCGCAGGAAAGCTGAACTGGACAGAGCAGCCGCAGTTTCGTGATCCGTGCAGGACGTAATTTTTTGTCGACGTCATGTCGGGATAGGTCCTAGTGTTTCGTCCTTTGACAGAGAAAAGGACCACCCATGCTCTACGCGATCCTCTGCTATGCCTCCGAAGACGTCGTCTGCTCCTGGAGCAAGGAGCAAGATGACGCTGTCATGGAAAAACTCCTCGGCGTGCAGGAAAAATACGCCAAAGCCGGCCGGCTTGGGCCCGTGGCGCGGTTGCTGCCGACGACCGCTGCGACAACGCTGCGGAAGGTCAAGGGCGAAGCGGTCGTCATCGACGGACCATTTGCCGAAACCAAGGAACAATTCCTCGGTTTCTACACGCTCGAATGCGCCGATCTCGACGAGGCGGTCGACTTTGCGCGCGAGCTTTCCGAGGTCAACCCGAGCGGCGGCTCCTACGAGATACGGCCGGTTTCGCTCTTCAATCCCGCCAAGATTTCCGCATGACCGATCTTACCTGGATCAGCACGGCGATCAGTACCGCCCGCCCACAGGCGATGGGCGCGCTGCTGCGCTACTTCCGCGATCTCGATGCGGCGGAGGAAGCTTTCCAGGACGCTTGCCTGCGAGCTCTGAAGAACTGGCCGACAAACGGCCCGCCGCGCGATCCGGCAGCCTGGCTGATCTTTGTCGGGCGCAACAGCGGCATCGACGCGGTGCGCAAGCGCGCCAAGCAGGCGCCGCTGCCGGAGGAAGACCAGATCTCCGATCTGGAGGATGCCGAGACCGACATCGCCGAACGGCTGGACGGCGCGCACTACCGCGACGACATCTTGCGGTTGCTGTTCATCTGCTGTCATCCCGACCTGCCGGCGACGCAGCAGATCGCTGTGGCATTGCGCATCGTCTCCGGCCTGAGCGTCAAGCAGATCGCCCGCGCCTTCCTCGTCGGCGAAAGCGCCATGGAGCAGCGCATCACCCGCGCCAAGGCGCGCATTGCGGATGCCGGCGTGCCATTCGAGACGCCCGGTGCGGTCGAGCGCTCGGAACGGCTCGCCGCCGTCGCCGCCATGGTCTATCTGATCTTCAACGAAGGCTATTCGACCAACAGCGGTGAGGCTCCCGCCCGCGCCCCGCTTTGCGAAGAGGCGATCCGGCTGGCCAGGCTGCTGCTGCGGCTGTTCCAGACCGAGCCGGAGATCATGGGCCTGACGGCGCTGCTGCTGCTCCAGCATGCGCGTGCGCCGGCGCGCTTCGACGAGAGCGGCGAGATCGTGCTGCTCGAGGACCAGGACCGCAGCCTGTGGAGCCGCAAGATGATCGACGAGGGGCTAGCGCTGGTCGACAAGGCATTGCGCCACCAGAAGCCCGGTCCCTACCAGGTGCAGGCGGCGATCGCTGCCCTGCATGCGCGGGCGGCAAGGCCAGAGGATACGGACTGGAACGAGATCGACCTGCTCTATAGCCTGCTTGAACAGATGCAGCCGTCGCCGGTGGTGACGCTCAATCGCGCCGTCGCGGTCGCCAAGGTGCGCGGGCCGGAAGCGGCACTTGCCATGATCGAGCCGCTGGAACAGAGGCTTTCCGGCTATTTCCATTTCTTCGGCCTCAAGGGCGGCCTGTTGATGCAGCTTGGTCGTGGCGAGGAGGCGCGCATCGCCTTCGACCGTGCCATCGCGCTTGCCAACACGGCAGCCGAGGCCGCGCATATCCGCATGCATATCGACCGGTTGATGGAGGAAGGCGCCGCGCGGGGAACCGCGCAGACAGAGCGCTGAATGACTCGCTGGTTCAACGGTCCGACCTTGGCTTAGACCATGCCGGGGTGGAGATTTTTCCCTGAAACGAGTAATGCCACGCCTTGACAGCGCCTGATGTGCCGATCGGCACAGGGACGGCATGGCACAAGGCTTTAACCGACGCCACATGAGCGACGGCATCTGAAAGGGACAGAGAATGACGATTGCGAAGGAAACAGCCGGGCTACTGGCGAAACTGGGTGTTGCCGAGGCCGCGCTTTCGGGCGGTGATCTAATCGTGCGCAGCCCGGTCACGGGCGAGCAGATTGCCGCGCTGAAGACGATCTCGCCGGCCGATGCGGCAAAGACCATCGACAAGGCCCATATGGCCTTCCAGGCGTGGCGTCTGGTGCCAGGGCCGAAACGCGGCGAACTGGTGCGGCTGCTCGGCGAGGAACTGCGCGCACACAAGGCCGAGCTTGGCCGGCTGGTGTCGATCGAGGTCGGCAAGATCCCGTCCGAAGGGCTCGGCGAAGTGCAGGAGATGATCGACATCTGCGATTTCGCCGTCGGCCTCTCCCGGCAATTGTACGGCCTGACCATCGCCACCGAGCGGCCCGGCCATCGCATGATGGAAACCTGGCATCCGCTGGGTGTCGTCGGCGTCATCTCCGCTTTCAATTTCCCGGTCGCGGTGTGGTCGTGGAACGCGGCACTGGCGCTGGTCTGCGGCGACGCGGTGGTGTGGAAACCGTCGGAAAAGACGCCGCTGACGGCGCTCGCCTGCGAGGCGATCTTCAAGCGTGCGGCAGAACGTTTCGGCGATGCTCCGGAAGGCCTGACGTCGGTGCTGATCGGCGACCGCGCCGTCGGCGAAATCCTGGTCGATCATCCCAAGGTGCCGCTGGTTTCGGCCACCGGCTCGACCCGCATGGGCAGGGATGTCGGTCCGCGGCTGGCGAAGCGCTTTGCCCGCGCCGTGCTGGAGCTCGGCGGCAACAATGCCGGCATCGTCTGCCCGACGGCCGATCTCGACATGGCCTTGCGCGCCATCGCCTTCGGCGCCATGGGCACGGCCGGCCAGCGCTGCACGACGCTGCGGCGCCTGTTCGTGCATGACAGCGTCTATGATGCCTTGGTTCCGCGCCTGAAGAAGGCCTATGAAAGCGTCTCGGTCGGCAATCCGCTGGAGACATCAGCGCTGGTCGGACCGTTGATCGACAAGGCAGCATATGATGCCATGCAGAAGGCATTGCAGGAGGCGGCTTCGCACGGCGGCAAGGTGACCGGCGGCACGCGGGTGGAGAACGGCCATCCCGACGCCTATTACGTGCATCCGGCGCTGGTCGAGATGCCCAAGCAGGTCTCACCGGTTACCGAAGAAACCTTCGCGCCGATCCTCTATGTGATGAAGTACTCGGATTTCGACGCCGTGCTCGACGAGCACAATGCGGTCGGCGCGGGGCTGTCGTCGTCGATCTTCACCCGCGACTTGCAGGAATCCGAGCGCTTCCTCGGCGTCGACGGGTCCGACTGCGGTATCGCCAACGTCAACATAGGCACATCGGGGGCTGAGATCGGCGGTGCCTTCGGTGGCGAGAAGGAGACCGGCGGCGGCCGTGAATCCGGCTCCGATGCCTGGAAGGCCTATATGCGGCGCGCCACCAACACGGTGAACTATTCCAAGGCGCTGCCGCTGGCCCAAGGCGTATCCTTCGACATCGACTGAGAACTCCGATCGTGGCGGTCGCAATGGCCGCCACGATCGCCATGTTGCTCTCTATTCCGGGGTTCCTGGATTGTGAAAGCAATTCTGGAAGGCCGCATCGATGATCGCGAGCTTCACGGCCTGGGCGGTCATGTATTCCTGATAGAAATGGTTCGACACCCACATGACCGAATGGCCCCGCTGACCCAGCCAGCCGATGCTGCCGAGGTTTTCGGCGTCGCGCAATTTGCGTGAAAGATGGGTGCGGGAAAGCTTGAGCCAGTTTGCGAAGTCTCCGATCGAGACAATGCCGGTCGGAATTCGGTCGAGGCCGGCATGGTCGGGATCGACGCCGGACATCAGCCAATCCATGACGACGCCGCCATTGTTAAGCCAGGTGAACAGGGAAAAGGTCTGTTTCGGCTCGCGCACGGCGTGGGACGAAAGCAGGCCATCCGCCACCAGCGGCTGCAATCTGGCAAGCGCGTCCGGTCTCGCGGCGAATTTGGTCAGTCGACTTCCGCCGTCGAGACTGTCCAGCGTTCTCAGATGGGCAAAGACCCATCCGGCGAGCGTTTCCAGAGTGGTCGCAGCCGGCTGCAGGGGGCGGACCCTTCTGTCTCTATTCGTCGACAGATCACGAATGAAATTGTAGTGCAGCATCTCCTTTATGAAAGCGTCGGCGGTGTTGCGGCTGGCCACCGAACAGCGGTGTATCATGTCGATGAAACGTGTGGTCGTCAGTCCGGTGCGATCGTCATGTGGTTGCCGTCTGAAGTGCAAGGCAAGACCGATGTGAGCCATCAGCCAGCGCTGCTGCGTAGCGAACACGGAAGCGAGCCGCGGGTTGGCTTCGTAGGTCTGGAGCAGCATTTGCGACTGAGCCCTGAAATGCCGGACGGCAGGCAATATCTTCCAAGTTTAGCGCCATCCTCGCCGAGCCCAATCAAGCCTTCCAATGGCGAACACCGATCACGGCTTCAGCCTTCACGGCTATGTCCAGAGGCTGGCGGATAACTGCCATATAGCGCAAAAAGTTGCCAACCGTTATGGCTGTCACGCTAAAACTGATACGCGGGCCGTGAGCACTTTTAATCGGCGCTGGTGGCTCTATGCAGCGGCTGACGTGGCCCACAGTATGCCGTTGAAACGTCATCTGTGCCCACCCATATACGGATCGCGTCGGATGTTTTCCTCCCATTGCGTCCGGCGCGTTCCCCTCTGGAGGTTTTGAACCTTCATGCTTGGCCGGACTTTAACAGTCCGGCCTTTTTTCTATCGGCCCTGTGAAGCGGGCGCGTAGGGATACGGCAACGGTAGCTGCCATTCTGTCAGGAAATCCGCTAGGCTCGCCTGGTTTGCGAGACGGCGAGAGATGCCCGACCTGAAGCAGATGCCCGATATGAAACAAATGAGATTGCTCGGCATCGTGGCCGCGACGGCGATCGGTCTGTATGTCTGCTATCTCCTGGCGTTGCCTTTTTTGCCTGCACTGACCTGGGCGCTGGTGTTGGCAATCATTCTTTATCCGGCCCATCGGCGGGTCGAGGAAAGGCTCAGGAATCGAAACCTGGCTGCACTGATATCGGTGAGCGTCGCGGCGGTTGCCGTGGGCCTGCCGCTCATCTTCGTGGCACAGCAGCTTGTTAGCGAGGCGGTAAACGGCGCTACCTATCTGGAGGAAGTCATCCGGGGTTGGAACGCAGACGGCTTTATGTCGAACTATCCCAGGCTTTCGGCCGTTGCCCAGTGGATCGAGAACCAAGTCGATCCGGCAGGTACGGTCGCCGCATTTGTACAATGGCTGACGGGACAAAGCACATCGCTGTTGCGCGGCTCGATCAATCAGGCCGTGATGTTCGTGCTGACATTCTATCTGCTGTTCTATTTCCTGCGGGACCGCGAACCCGCTCTACAGGGGATCGAGGGTCTCTCGCCCCTGCGTGCACCGGAGACGGCATACATGCTGTCCCGCCTTGCCGAGACGGTACATGCGATCCTGATAGGCACCGTGTTTGTCGCCGCTGTGCAGGGAACGCTGGGCGGCCTGATGTTCTGGTGGCTCGGCCTGCCAACTCCGGTCTTCTGGGGTCTGGTAATGGGACTTCTTGCCATCGTGCCAGTGCTCGGCGCATTCGTGATCTGGGTGCCGGCAGCGATCTATCTCGCGCTGGAAGGGGCTTGGGCGAGCGCGGCGATACTGACCATCTGGGGCGGCGTCATCGTCGCCGGCATCGACAATCTGCTCTATCCGATGCTTGTCGGGAGCCGGCTGCGGCTCCACACGGTGGTGACCTTTATCGGCGCGGTCGGTGGCATCGTTCTCTTTGGAGCATCCGGGCTCGTCCTTGGCCCTGCGGTGATCGCGGTCACCATCAGCCTCATTGACATCCTCAAGAAACGATTGAACGACCAACCCGAGGCGGAACCGGCGTCAAAGCGCGACACGAAGCCATCACGTCAGTCCGGAGCCGCGCCTAGTCGTGAGTAGGCACCGCCGCGCGCGACCAGTTCATCATGCGGACCTTGTTCGACGATGCCCGTTTCGGCGACCACGACGATGCGATCGGCATTGCGGATCGTCGCCAGCCGGTGCGCGATCACCAGGGTCGTCCGGCCCTGCGCAAGTTCTGCCAGCGACTGCTGGATCTCCCGCTCGGTCTGCGTGTCGAGCGCCGACGTCGCCTCGTCCAGGATGAGGATTGTCGGGTTCTTCAGGAACATACGCGCGATTGCTAGGCGCTGCTTCTGACCACCCGACAGTTTTACGCCACGCTCGCCAATGATCGTATCGAGGCCTTCCGGCAGGGAAGCGATGAGCTCGTGGAGGCGCGCGCGGCGCGCGGCCTCGACGATCTCGCTTTCGACCGCGTCCAGCCGGCCATAGGCGATGTTCTCGCGGATCGTGCCGCCAAACAGGAACACGTCCTGCTGCACGATACCGATCTGGCCGCGCAACGAGGCCAGCGTCATGTCGCGGATATCCAAACCGTCGATTGTGATGGCGCCGCTGTCGACCTCGTAAAAACGCGGCAGTAGTGAGCACAGGGTCGTCTTGCCGGCGCCTGACGGCCCGACGAAGGCGATGGTCTGTCCTGCTGTTATGTCAAGATCGATGTTCTTCAAAACCGCCCGTTCGCCGCTATAGCCGAAGGTGACATCGCGGTAGCTGATGTCACCTCGGAGTGTCGGTGCATCAACCGCGCCAGGCCGATCCGCGATGTCGGGCTCGGTGTCGAGGAGAGCCGCATAGCGGCGAAATCCGGCGATGCCTTTCGGATAGGTTTCAATCACCGAATTGATCTTGTCGATCGGCCGGAAGAACACATTGACCAGGAGCAGGAAGCCAACGAAACCGCCACTGGAAAGTTCGCCACGCAGCACGAGATAGCTTCCGGCGATCATTACCACCAGCTGGATCAACCGCATGCTCATATAGCTCAGCGATGTGCTGGCAGCCATGATGCGATAGGCATCGAGCTTGGTCTTGCGGTAGCTGGCATTGTCACGCGCGAAAAGATTACGCTCGTGGTCTTCATTGGCGAAAGCCTGCACCACCCGCATGCCGCCGACATTCTCCTCGATGCGAACGTTGAAATCGCCGACCCGCCCGTAAAGCGCCTGCCAGTTGCGCGTCATGCGCGCGCCATAGCGGCTTGTCACCCAGGCGACGAGCGGCACAATTGCCGCCGTAATCAGTGCAAGCTGCGGATTGACCAGGAACATCAGCGCGAAGGCGCCAAGGAAAGTCATGATCGCGATGAACAGGTCTTCCGGGCCATGATGGGCGACCTCGCCGATTTCCTCCAGGTCCTTGGTGACGCGGGCGATGAGGTGGCCGGTCTTATGGTTGTCATAGAAGCGGAAGGAGAGCTTCTGCAGGTGATCGAAGCTCTTCCGGCGCATCTCGGTCTCGATGTTGATACCGAGCATATGACCCCAGTAAACCACGACCGCCATCAGTCCGGTGTTCAACACATAGATGGCAAGCAGGCCGGCCGACGCAGCAAGGATCAGCAGCCATTGCTGAGTTGGCAACAGTTCGTCGACGAACACCTTGACCGCCATCGGGAACCCGAGTTCCAGCATGCCAGACAGAACCGCACAGCAGAAATCCAGGATGAACAGACCCTTCCAGGGGCGGTAGTAGGAGAAAAATCTAAGAAGCATTGGAACCGCTTTTCTGGCTCGAAGGTCTGGACTGCCAGGAGCATGGCTATGCGAGGGTGTCAATTCCGGCATTCTCGAAAGGGCGGGACATAACGGTGCAAGCGGCCGACGCCGGCGCATCGACCGAGCCGGATCGCATCGATGTGACGATGGACGGTGATGACGCAGGCAAAAGCAGCGCCTGACGGCTTACGGCGCTCTGATCGGACGAACGGGATTGGATTTGGATTCTAGACCCAAAGACTTGGAAGACCGTATCGCTCGCGAAGGGTGCGGCTACCCCCAGCGTCGAAAACGTCCGAACGCTCCAGCAAAGGCATCACATCGTCGATGAAGCTTTGCAGGTCACCGGGCATGACGGGCGCCATGACGTTGAAACCGTCGGCCGCTCCGCCCTCGAACCATTGCTGCATCGTGTCGGCGACATCGCGGCCATTTCCGACGGCAAGCAGATGACCGCGGCCAGCTGCGAGGCGCATGAGCAACTGGCCCAGTGTCAGCCTCTCCCGCATTGCGATTCCGACCAGCACGCCGACGCGGCTCTGGCTGGACTGGTTCGGCTGTGCGCTCGACAGGGGCGGCAGCGGCGCGTCGATATCGGCATCGGTTAGATCCTCGCCAAGGAATTCGCCGAGTTTGGCAAGGACGTGATCGGTGACTGTAGAGCCGTTCAGCTCAGCTAGCCGCTCTTCGGCTGCTTGCCTGGTATGAGCGACGATCGGCACGATCCCCGGAAAGACCAAGATCGTGTCCGGATCACGCCCGACGGCGGCCGCTCGTGATTTGATGTCGCGATAGAAGTCCTGCGCTTCCGTCAGCGTCGCCTGTACGGTGAATACGATGTCGGCGTAACGAGCGGCGAAGGCGCGACCAGTTTCCGACGAGCCGGCCTGTGCCAGGATCGGTCGACCTTGAGGCGATCGCGGTACGTTGAGCGGGCCAGCGGTGCGCACGAACGGACCGGCGTGATCGACTGACCGGACTTTGTCGGGATCGAAGTATCGCCCGGCGGCCTTGTCCGGCTTCCTCGCATCGGGAGCCCAACTCTCCCAGAGCGCTATGGCTGCGTCGACCACGTCGGTTGCGCGGGCATAACGTTCGTAATGCTCCGGCATGGCTTCCAGTCCGAAATTGCGGGCCTCGAGCACGTTGGACGAGGTGACGATGTTCCAGCCCGCACGGCCTTTGCTGATGTGGTCGAGAGAGGCGAAGCGCCGGGCCAGGTGGAAAGGGTGATCGAAGCTGGTCGATGCAGTTCCGATCAGTCCGATCCTGCTGGTGACGGCAGCGAGCGCCGACAGGATGACCAGCGGATCCATGGCGTCGGAAAGATGCCGATCAGCGCCGCTCTGCAAGGCCAGCACGTCGCCGAGGAACAAAGCGTCGAAATCGGCAGCCTCTGCGCGGCGAGCGATATCGACCCAATAGTCGAGGCTGGTCGAGGCTAGCGGGTTGCTTTCGGGCATGCGCCAGCCGGCCTCGTGACTGCCGAGGCCGAAGATCACGGCATTGAGATGCATGCGCCGCGGCGGGCTCATTTTTCGCCGGCCAGATAGGCGTTGCTGTAATAGGCCGCGAAATCGGGTCGTTCGCTGACCGGGTTCCCATCGCCGTCGCGCAGGGCTCCGGCCTTGAACAGATAGTCGCCGATAGCCCCCATCTTTGCGGGATCGATCGTGCCGATCGTGCCGGTGGGGCTTTGCAGGTAGTGGCCATCGACCAGCGCCTTCAGTGATGCCTCGATCAGCGGACGGTCGGTCAGCACGTCGCTGTTTGCAGCGATCAGCATGTTAGCCGCTTCTTGCGGATGTTCGACGGCGAAGGCGTAGCCGCGCCTGGTCGCGGCGATGAACGCGGTTGCCGTGTCCTTGTTCTTTTCCAGGTAGGCTCGGCTCGAGCCAATGAAATTGGTGTGTTGGTCGGGCACGCCGAAATCCGCGTAGCGGAAGGCGCGCTGGGCCTTGCCGTCAAGTTCCGCTTTGATCCCCTCCCAAGTGTAGACTTCGAGCGTAAAATCGACTGCGCCATTGGCCAAGGCCTCATAGGCGGAGGTGCCCAGCGTCACCGTTTCGAATTTGCCCTCGCCGCCGTCATGGCGGATGATGGTGCCGATCAGCGCATTCTCCCAGGCACTGCCGAAACCGCCATAGGTCAGGCCGTCCAGGTCCCTGGGGGACTTTATATCGGCGCGGTCGGCATTGAACACCAGCCTGCCGGTTTCCGTCTGCATGATGGCGTAGGTGGCGACGAGGTCGGCGCCGGCCGTGCGTTGGGTGAACAATCCTATGGATCCCAGTATACCGAAATCGGCCACGTGGTTGGCGATCAGCGTACCGGCCGCAGTGTCGGTGTAGGGCAGGATCTGCACGTCGAGCCCGGCCTCGGTGTAGAAGCCTTTCGCCTGGGCGACATAGAGCCCGACATGGTTTGTGTTCGGCGTCCAGTCGAGTGCGACGGTGACAGTCTGCTGGGCGGAGACGGATGTGACGGGTCCGAGCCCGGTGATCAATGCGGCAGCGATGAAGAGGCGTCTTGAAAGCATGGTCATGTCCTTTGGGCGAGCTGTGGATCGAGAAGGGTATCGAGGATGTCGGCTTCGATGGCGCTGGCTTCCGGCGAGGCAAGATCCTTGCGCGGGCGCGGAAGAGGTATGGCCACTTCGCGCAGCACGCGGGCCGGGCGGCCACTCAGCACGTAGATGCGATCGGACAGGAAGACCGCCTCACGGACATCGTGGGTGATCAACAGGACGGTCCAGCGGTGTCGGTCCCACATCGTCTGAATCCAGCGCTGCATGCCGGTGCGCGTGAGGGCGTCGAGTGCGCCGAACGGTTCGTCGAGCAACAGCATGGCGCGGTCCTGCACGACGGTACGCAACAGCGCGGAGCGCTGGCGCATTCCGCCCGAGAGCTGTGCGGGATACTTATGCTCGAAGCCCGCAAGGCCGAATTCGCCGAAGAGCGGCGCCACCTTGCCGCGCGCCGCCCTGCGGGACATGCCTTGCACTTCCAGGCCGAGCGCGGTGTTGTCGATAACTGTGCGCCAGGGCATCAGGGCATCGTGCTGCGGCATGAAGGCAAACGGTCGGCGCGCGTCGGCCAGTGGCCGCCCGTCGAAGTCGATGCCGCCGTCGTGGCCTTCGAGACTGCCCGTCAGCAACCTGAAGATCGTGGATTTGCCGGCTCCGGAGGGGCCGAGGATTGAAACGAATTCGCCCGGCTCGACATGCAGGGTGATGCTGGCAAGCACGTCGACATCGCCAATACTTTTGCTGACTTGGCGCAATTCCAGCCGCCTGCTCATGATTTTCGCACGGCATCGAGCCGCTCCCATGGCATGGCGGCGCGCTGGATCAGCACAGTGGCGGCAAACAGGGCCAGCGTGAGCAAGGCGCTGACCAGCACGGCCGCGAGCACGAGATCGGGCCGGAAATTGTTCTTGGCGTTGAGCATGTAGATGCCGAGCCCTTTGGCCGCGCCGGCATATTCCGCGAAGATGGCGCCGACCACGGCATAGGTGATCGAGATGCGCAGTCCGGCGAAGAAATAGGGCAGCGAGGAGGGCAGGCGGGCCAGCAGGAAAATGCGCATGCGGGAAGCGCCCATCGAACTCAGAAGCGCCGAGATATCCCGATCCGTCGATTCATAACCCTGCACCAGCGCGACCAGCATGGGAAAGAAAGTCACGAGCGCGACCAGCATGGTCTTCGGCGTCAGCCCGAAGCCGAACCAAAGAACGACCAGCGGGGCGATCGCCACCAGCGGCAGGGTCTGACTGATAATGAACACCGGGAACAGGGCGCGGCGCAGCGGCTTGAAGAAGTCGATCAGCACCGAAAGGATGAAGGCAACGGCCAATGAGCACGCGAAACCCGCCAATGTGGCGCTGATCGTCGGCACGGTGTTGTCGAACAGCGCCTGGCGCTGCTGGATGGCCTGGGCGAGGACTCGTGACGGCGCGGGCAGCGTGGTGGGCGAGATGCCCGAGATGCGCGCATAGAGCTCCCAAGCCAGAACCAGCGTGCCGACCGATAGCAAGGCCGGTCCGACCTTGGCGAACAAGGCTGCGATTCGCGGCGCGGCGGAGAAAGACTGGGACATGCGAGACCTCCGGCGCGAAAGATCAGCGCGGGGTCGGGCTGTTGGCCGAGACCGTGAGGTCGATCGTGACATGGCCCTCGAGCGGGCCCACGAAATCGCCGGACATCGGAAAAAGAAAAATCTGTGCGCCAGAAAACATCGCCCGCCTCGCTCCGCTGGTATTATCCAGATCAGCTCTAGGGTTTACGGGCTTGCAGCCCATCTCTCAGCCCCGACGATACGGAGCACCCCTGTGGATGGCGGCAATTAAACAGATAAAGGGTGGAGCTGCAAGCCTGCGTCCGGCCAGTGAAACCTCACGTCAGAGGAGGTTGCGGTTCCAGCAGGGACATTTGAGCAAAACAGAAACCGGCATCCTGTCGGGATTGGGAAAGGCGTCGGTCGAGCGGATCGTTTTCCGTTCGTCGTCACCATTATCGATGCCACGCGTTTGATGAATTGTGGAAGCGTGAAGATATAATTGCATACGTTGTAGGCAGCGGGTTTCTCTATCGCCAATTGTGACCCCGCGCCTTATCGGAGAGTCAAATGCAAGAATTCATTCTTTTTGCGATTGTGGGGTTTGTAGCCCAAGCTGTGGACGGGGCTCTCGGCATGGCCTACGGCGTGGTTTCCTCGACAACCCTACTGGGGTTTGGCGTGTCTCCTGCACACGCTTCGGCGTCAGTTCACGCAGCTGAACTGTTTACCACCGCAGCCTCAGGTTCGGCTCACCTCTATCACCGCAACATTGACTGGAAGCTTTTCTGGCGGCTGATGCCATTTGGCGTGCTCGGCGGCGTTCTCGGCGCTTTTGTTCTCACCTCGTTCGAGGGAGCCATCATGAAACCATATGTGACCACATACCTTGCGCTTGTCGGAGCTTGGCTCCTGTTCCGTTCATTCCGGCGGATCCCAAGCAATCCGGTCCCTGCAGGCGTGGTACCTCCTCTTGGACTTGGTGGTGGATTTCTCGATGCCGCAGGGGGCGGCGGATGGGGACCCATCGTAACGACGGGCCTTCTCGGTTTTGGCGGCACGCCCCGCTACGTTATTGGCACGGTCAATGCCAGCGAGTTCCTCATCACGTTGTCGGTGTCTCTGACCTTCTTGTTTGCGTTACTAACGGGCCATTGGGAGGAGGCAGGAGAGCTAACGGAAAATCTACTCTCCGTTGCCGGCTTGATCGTTGGCGGCGTAGTCGCAGCGCCGATGGCCGGATTGGTAGTGAAGTCAATCGCAGAAAAGACGCTTCTCAGACTCGTTGGCGTTGTCATCATGCTGCTGGCAGGTTGGCAAACCGCGGAACTCTTCGAATTGGTGTAATCACGTCGTGAAACTTCACTCCATGACACGGAGACTATCGAGTTCTACGCATCACCCCCGCTTCTCTGGCGGCCGCGCCGGAGACAAACTCCATTCCCAAATGGAACGAAGAGGCCCCGTTGTTGTTTGGGGTCCTTGGACAACCGGAGGCTGAGTGGATGAAAAAATTGCTTGCAACAACAGGATTGGCGCTGGCGGTCGCGATGCCTGCAGCGGCTCAGGACACCGCGACCGCGAAAGCCGAATTCGTCAACATGGCTGGCGAGAAGAACGGAACGGCCACGCTGACCGAGACGGCGCAGGGTGTGCTGATAGCGTTGGACGTAACAGGACTGCCGGCGGGTGAATGGGTCGCGTTCCATGTTCATGAAACCGGAAAGTGCGACCATCAGACCGGCCATGACTCGGCAGGTGGGCACTTCAATCCGACGAATGCCGAACATGGATATCTCACTGGAAAAGGCCCGCACGCGGGCGACATGCCAAATCAGCGGGTCGGCGCCGACGGCGTTTTGCGTGCCCAGGCTTTCAACAGCATGGTCAAACTGGACGGTGGAGAAACGGCAATACGAGGCAAGGCATTGATGATCCACGGCGGACAGGACGACTATAAAAGCCAGCCTGCCGGTGATGCCGGAAATCGTCAGGCCTGCGCCGTGATCGAATGAGAAACCCAGCGATGAGTAGAGATCCGTCCGACATATGATCTGACCGGCCCTTCAGCCTCGGCGGCCAAGTAGTGGTACATGGTCGGAGCCTCTGGCATGAGGACAAACCAGACGATAAGCTCGTGCGCCTGCCGAGGAATTGACGACAGCCATCGCGCCGAAATTGGCCTTTATTTTCGCGACTGCTGGATGATTGCATGAACGAAACCTCTCCTATGGGCTTGTCCTCCACGGGTCTTGCCCAGTCAGCCATTTCCGCCCGCGGCCTTGTCAAAACGTTCGGCAAGCTGCGCGCCGTCGATGGTGTCGATCTGGATGTGCCGCGCGGCATGATTTTCGCCATCCTGGGCCCGAACGGCGCCGATCACCGCACCGGTTTTCGTGGCACCGGGTAAGATAATCGCGGCGCTGAACATCGCTGCCCCGGAAAACCGGGTGCCGGAAGAGCGCATAGGCGAACTGGGCGACATGGTGGCGCGGGCCGCCCATCGGATTTCCGCCGCCCTTGGCTTTCGCTCGCCGGCTGCCAATGAGATAGCGAGTTGAACTGGTGCCAAACATCACGCGACCTCCTCGGCAGATTGCGACGAGGGGTGTATCTCCGGAACGGTGAAAACCGGCACCTCGCCCTTGAAGCCTTGGAGTTCGAACGCACCCGCCTGCACAACCGGCATTGATGCTCCCTGCGCAAATCCGGGACCAAGCACCAGAGGAATCCTCAGCTTTTTGGTCGTTGACTCGAGCCGTGCCGCGCGGTTCACCGGCGAGCCGATCGCGGTGTAGTCGAAGCGCCGTTCGGAGCCGAAATTCCCTACGGAGCAGACGCCAGTCTCGATGGCGACGCCGATTTCGATAGGGGGGTGCCCGCGCGCGGTGAACGTGGCGTTTTCGCGCTCCACCCGTTCGATCAGGGCAAGCCCCGCCTCGAGCGCGCGCTCGCGATGATCTGGCTGATCAAGCGGCGCGTTCCAGAAAGCTAGCACGGCATCGCCCATGAACTTATCGATGGTCCCGTCGCGCTTGAGTATCTCATCGGTCGCAAGGCCGAGAAAGTGATTGACCACCTTTCCGATTTCTTGGGCACCGAGTTGTTCGCTCATCGTCGTGAAGCCGCGTATGTCACTCAGCAGGATTGTGATCTCGCGCTTCTCTCCGGACAGGATCGCTTCGGTATCCGAATTTGCGAGGCGCTGCACCACGGAGGGCGACAGATATTGGGAGAACTGCCGTGCCAGGGTGGACCGACGCTGCTCGCTGCGCCTGTAGAGGACATAGCCTTCGAAGCCAGCTACAAGCATCGTCGCAAGCGCCGGCTGCAGTGGGTCATAGAGCGCACCCTGCAGGCTGTATTCGAGAGCGCCGAACGCGAAGGGCGTGGCAGCCAGGAGCGCCAGAGCGAGGGCGCCAAGCAAGACACGCTGGGCGAGAACTCCCGAAAGTCCGATGAAAACGATGCCACTGAGCACCAACCACAGCCGCTCCAGCGTACGCGCTTGCGTTGGCTCTACAAGATAGCGCCCGGCAAGCATCTGGCCGATTGCATCAGCGTGGATGTCCACGCCTGGTCGCGCCGGACGCGTCGGGGTGGGCAGATACTGGGTCAGTCCCACGGCCGACAGATCAACAATAGCGATGGCGTTCCGCAGCAGCGGATCGCCGCGGCCCGAAAGAATATCACTGGCAGATATGCGCGGCGTATTGGTGTCGCTTTCCCAGAGGCGGATGCTGCCCTGCGGCTCGAGTGGCACAATGGTGCCGCCTATCCTGAGTGCGTCAAACCCGGCGGCATTCATCCGAGCCACGTAGCCGTTCTCTCCGGCGTAGAGGCGCAGGAGTTCGAGCGCGAAGGACGGCCAGAGCTGCACGCCTTGAGCCGTATTTCGGAGCCAGAGCAGCGGCACATGGCGTAATGCGCCGTCGGGATCGGGCAAAGTGCGAATTACGCCGAGGCCTGCAGCGGCGCTCGAGAAATCCGCAAGCGAGCCTGTCAGACCGGTGAAGCCAGGAAGCGTCTCGGGTACTTGCCCGACGATCGACCAGCCGGCTTTGGGCTCTGTTTCTGAAACCGTCGCCTCATTGCCCAGACTGACGGCGAGCGCCGTTCGATGTTTCGCCAGTGCGCTCGCGAGGCGCTTGTCTCCGGCGATACCATCAGGAGAGATGTCAGCCTCGGGCAGCACCAGCGCAAGCCCGATCACCGCGGCACCGGACTCGGCGACACCGTCGACCAGATCGGCCAAAAGGCCACGGTTCCAGGGCCATCGCCCATATGCCTTAAGGCTCGCGTCGTCTATCGAGACTATGACAACAGGATTGCTCGTCGCCTCGCGCGGGGCGAGGAACTGGTAGAAGTCATACGTACGCTCGCGCAGGCGCGATAGCGGCCCGTCGAAAGCAAAATGGCAAGCGAGCAGCAAGAGTACGACCGCAAGACCCGGAAGCTTGCGCCGGGCAGCCCGCCGCCAATCAGCCAAGGGGCTCATGCCGGCCGGCCGGGCCTACCGGCAGTCGGGATAGCAGTCATCCTCATCCACCCCGCTGCCTACAGGGGGCGCTGGGCTGTCAGGGAACTCCATGGCCACGCCGGGCAATGCGCCGTCGGTGGACTTGCAGGCCTTGAGCGAGTTGCCGAGTGCTGACGCACAAATCGCGTTTACGTCCAGCCCCGGACCCGGTTTGCCTGGGAGGCCGGTGCCGGCTATCCGCTCGATGCTGTCCAATATCGGGAAGGCGTCGATACCGCCGTAGCCGGTCAGCAGTTTGTCATTGTCCGACGTGCAGGCGTGGCCCGGGTTTGTGACCACGAGCTTGCGGCCATTCATCATGCAGGTCATGCGGCCGGCGCGCAGTATGCCTACGGTCTGACCAGCTATCACAAGCACTTCAATGATGCCGCCTCTGGCTCCGAGCACCATGTGTGGCGTCGCAACTCGCATGTCGCCGCCCTTCGAAACCTGACCGCCGTAGAAACGGGCCAGGCCGCTGTTCATCCTGATGTCGATCTTTCCTGATCGGGACCCCGGATTGTAGACGAATTCATCGATCGTCAGGCTGGTGTTCGGACCAATCTTGGCGCTCGACTCGTCCCGGAACACGAGCATTCCGAGACCGGTGACATTGCTACGCAGGTGGTCGCCGAGTTCGACGCCAGCGCCGACGTTCATCGCCTCGCCGTCATTACGGATGATGTTGGTCTGGTAGGCCGTCATGGACCCGACCGTTTCAGCGACAGATGGTGCCGCAAAGGCAAGGCAGGCGATACAAGTGGCTATCTGACGATACAGGGTCCTCATCGCGGCCTCTTTCAGTTGAGCGTCAACGTGTAGCTCACGAGCAATTCGAATGAATTCCGGTCGCCGCTAGCGATATCGAAGTCGGTTTCGCGATAGGCGAGGTCGACACTGACCTTCTGCCAATCAGTGAGCTGAAAATCGCTTTCCGAGGCAATGCGCCAGAAGTCACTTTCTATGTTCGTGCCGATGCCGACGGACAAGTCGGGAGTGTCGCTGTGGCCGGCCGAGACGGCGACCTGGTGAGACCATACGAACAGGTCCGGTACTTCCATCAGTACGCCGCCGTAGCGGACCTCTCCCATATAGCTGCGGCCGATTTCGCCAGATCCGGAGGCGAAGTCATTCGAGCCGACCAGGCGCAGTCCGAGCGCCTGGCCATTGCGGAAGCGGTAGCTGCCGCCTGCCTCATAGAAGACCCTGCTATCGGCGAAGATGCCTTTCGAGCCGCTTAGATCGATGTAGCCAGCACCTGCGAAAAGCGTCGTCTCGACTGTGGGGCGAACGAGAAAGCGTCCACTGAGGCCGACGCCGGTCTCGTGGACATCGTTGTCGAAGCGATCTGTAACGGTAAACGCGGAAAGTAGCAGCCGCAGGGAATCGATCCCGCTGTTGGGCAGCCCCTTGTCCAGGGTAATGGCGGCGTTACCGTGGATAAAAGTCTCCTCGGCACCGGGAACCGACAGGTCTTCTGTGAAAAAGCGCTGTGTCGCCGTCAACGAGCCCGAGAGGACAAGTGCATCAGCACTTGGCGTGCCGAGATCCCACCGGACAAAGCCGTCCGCCCGCCCATAGGGCGAGACCAAGGTGCGGTCGTCTTCGGCCCCGCCCGGCTCAAAATCGGTGGATGCGCTGAACATGCCGCCAGTCAGAGCGAGTTCCCAGGTGACGCCAAGTAACGCGCGCTCGATGCGGGCGAGCAGGCGAACGGCGTCCAGCTGCTCATCCGCGGGCAGGTCCCCGACCTCGAGGCCGTACTGCACCTGCCGCCGGGCCAATTCATAGGATCCGACATAATAGTACAATCGGCTGGCCGCGAGGCGCGCGCGCGCATCGCGAGGATATTTGATCAGATACTGCTCGATCGACGAGATCGCCTGATCGTACTGCCCTGCGTTGACGGCAACTGTGACGAATTGAGCTAGCGTCCCGTTGTCGGTCGGATTGGCAACGCGGGCCGAAAACGCATCGTCGTAGGCCGGATAGAGACCTTGTGCGCCGGCCGGCAATATGCCGGCACAGAGCAGCGCCGCGGCGAAGCCGAAGATCATTGAAAACGAGGAATGCATGCCGAGAACCCCACCCAACCCGACTAGTGCAGCGGATCTAGCACGCCTGCACGAAAAAAAGCGACGGAACTGTCACGAGATCTCCGAGTCTTCAGTAGCTGTTGCAGCTGCGCAACAAACTATCGGGTTCATTCGCATTTCGCCTACGCTGGTTGGTCAAACATCTTCTCAGCGTTGCTGGACTTTGATTAAGTATTCGCTACAAACGGCAACTAAGCCAAATCATAATGAGCCGTGGATTGCGCAGCCGACAAGATCAATATTGTTTGCGCGATTCTGCACGTATCTGGTCGCCGCTTGACGCATCAGGGTCGCATGCAGCTCATCCGAAGGTCTTCCGCCGCGTTGCGCAAGCGCTCGGAGAGCTGGCGGGCGATGCTTCTCAGGACGGCCTGCGTAAATGTGCGCCACTACAGCACGAGCGTAGTGGCAAGCCCCAGCATCAGGCCCATGCCTACAATATCGGTAACCGTGGTAAGGAAGATCGCGGAAGCCACGGCCGGATCGGCGCCGACCCGCCGCAGGCCCAACGGGATCAGCACGCCGGAGATCCCGGACATGAGGCACGATCCGGACATTGCGAGCAGGATCACAAGCGCCAGCATGGGCGCCTGGGCTGCCGACTCCGGTTGCCGCGACGCGTAGAACCACATGGCCGCGGCCGCCACGAGACCGACGAGCACGCCGTTGGCGATCCCGAGCACCCCCTCCCTCAGCACCAGGTGCAGCTTTGGTCGTTTGTCCACATCCCCTAAGGCGAGACCACGCAACGTTATGGCCAGTGCCTGGCAGCCGGTGTTTCCGCTTTGCCCGGCCAGCACCGGGAGGAACGCCGCCAAAGCGACGATCTTCTCGATCGTGCCTGTGAACGACCCGACCACGAAAGCGGCTATGAAGGCCGTCAGCAGGTTGAGCTGCAGCCACGGATGACGTTTCAAGAAGGCTGAAACCAGGGGCGTGAAAGAACGCTCCTCCTTCTGGACACCCACCATCTGGCCAGGCTGGGCAGAAATCTCGATGATTTGCTGCTCGAACAGCCGCCAGCCGCGAACCTGCCCGAGCAGCCGGTTCTCCACGTTCACCACGGGATAGACGGGGTAGTGACGGCGTACCGCCGCCGTGCAGGCTTCACCCAAAGGCATATCGACGTGAAGGGCGAACGGTTTCGGCAGCATGATCTGATCGACCGTGGCGGCCGGTTCGCTCAGCATCAGATCGCGCAGGACCACCAGGCCAACGAGTTTGTCGCCCGCGTCCGTGATGTAGAGGTAAGTCAACTCGGTCGGCACCTGCGCGCGCCTGACGGCCTCGACCGCGGCGGCTACCGTCGTTCCGACAGGAACGCTGGCGGGGATCGGGTCCATCAGCTCGATGACAGACCCGGGGAACGCGATATCCTTGCCGTCGCCATAAGGCGTGACAGGCCTCATATGCGATGGCAAATGCTCCGCCACCTTCCGGGCGTGCCTATCCGGCAACAACTTCAATAGGTCCCGGATGAACTCGGGAGACTCTCGGGCAAGCAATTCGGCCGCGTCGTCAGGTGCTCGAGCACGCAGCGTGCGCACCCACTTCTCAACGTCGTTCTCTTGCCTCATCTGTGCCCCCAACCTCTAATGTTCCGCCTCTGAACGTGTAGACGGGAGCGGTTCGCCCGCTCTGCCGTGGCGCGCAGTGCCCCAGCGCCTCGATCCGGAAATCTTCGCCTTCTCAGGGCGCAGAGTAGACCGGACCCAAACAATCTGAGCCATTGCGTGGGTGCATACAAGCGGGCTGTAACGTCAGCGTGTCGCCAAGAGAATTTTCGGTTGCCGAACTCGCCCGTCGCTTCGTGGGCTCTGCGAGCATCAACGAAGTAAGGTCGGCAATGGGCCGTGGTGGCCCTGCTCATTGGGGTGCGCTCAGCCCGACAATTCGCCGTGTGAACGGCCGTGATTCAACCTGGGAAGATTGTGAAACCGCCATCGACGCGGATGACCTGCCCGTTGATGAAGCGCGCGCGCGGACCGGCGAGGAAGGCCACCGCTTCGGCGATCTCTTCGGGCTCCGCATACCGGTTTAGCGATTTCTTACTCGAATCCATGCGCTCCGGATCGACCACGCGACTTGCTTGGAATCGTGCCGTCTTGGTGGCGCCGGGGCTCACCGCATTGATGCGCACGCCATCGTCAATCAATTCCTTGGCGAGGCAACGCGTATAATGGACGACGGCCGCCTTAAGCGTGGAGTAGACCACCTCCGGCGAGCATCCGATATGCGCTGCCGCCGAGGCTATGTTGATCACCGAGCCTGAGCCGCGCTTGACCATAGGCGGAATGAATGCCTGGCAGACCAGCATCGTGCCGATGAGATTGTTCTCGGTCAGCACCTTGATGTCGTCATAGTCGATGTCGAGCGCGTTGTTGGGACTGGGCTTTACTCCCTTGGCGCCGATGTCGCCGCCGGCGCAGTTGACCAGAACGTGCACATCGCCGAGGTCCGCCTCGATCTTCCGCTTCATTTCGGCGACGGCTTGCTTGTCGCCGATGTTGCCCGTGACCGCGGTCACCCGTGTCCCATGCTTTTCCAAACCCCTTGCGGATTCGCCGAGGTCTGCGAATTCGCCATATTGGGATGGCCGGGTCCAATCGAGATCGTGGATCGCGACGTTTGCGCCAAGCTCGGCCAGGCGTTCGGCCATCACGCGGCCGAGGCCGCGTCCTGAGCCGGTCACGAAGGCAGTCAGGCCGCTGAGTTCTCGGGCAGTCATGCTGATTTCTCCATTGCAATGAAATCGAGCTTCTTCATGTTGGCGGCGCTGCGCCGGATCATGTCGAGCTCATACGAAACGAGCGCGCCGTCATCGCCGCGCTCCCATGGCGTCCGGTAGTCGGCATCGTCCGCAAGGCGGTTCACGTGCGCAGCACTCAGGCAGGCCGCGAACTCGCGCGCAGTCTTCGGCGGATATCCGTTCCACCAGTCGTCGGTAAGACAGCGAACGTGGCGGGCCTCCAGCGCGCCCGGCTCGAGCACGGCCGTCAGCGTGTCGTGGTGCTCGGCGAGGATGGCTGCCAGTTCGGCGAATGGCACGGCGCCGTCGCCGATCGCGCAGCGGACCAGACGGTAGCCCTCATCCGTGAACTGCACGCGATAGTCCTTGAGGTGGACATGGCGGACATGCGGCGCGATCCGCCGCGTGAAGGCAAGCGGTGCCTCGCCGACTGGGAACGTGTTGCCTGTATCGTAGGTGATGCCGACACCGGGCCCGCCGAGCTCGCAGAACGCGACCAGTTCATCGCTGCCGAAGTCCTGATGGTTCTCGATGCCGAGCACCCGGCCCTCAGCCGCCGCACGCGGCCCCCATTCCGTCAAGGCAGCGCGGATCGTCGCATTGAACTCGCTCCACTTCTGGCCGCATGCGTTGCGGTCGCCACACAGGACGGGGGTCAGCGCGATACGGATCGTTGTCGCCTCGAGCAGGCGCGCCGCCCGAAACGCATTATCCAGGGGACCGGCCACGATAAGACCGCCGCTCACCACCGGGACGATGTCACGCGCGGCCAGACGCCTGCGCAGATCGACGACCTCGGCGTCCGGCAAGTCGGTCAACCACGGTTCATAGATCTCGAGCGTGCGTGCGCCCAGTTCCTGCGCGAGCGCCATGAAGCCTTCCAGCCCCGCCCCATCCGGATTGTGCCGCGGCGTGCCGCGACCCTGTAGGCCGAGATAGTAGGTCAGTCCGTAAGGATTGAGGCCGAGACGAAGCATCAGCGTGACAGTCCCGTTGAAAGATGTGGAAGCGATCGCATCAGCGCAGACCCGCATCGACGGCGATGGACTGCTTGGTGATCATGCGGCTGTCATCCGCCGCAAGGAAGAGCACGGTCCGTGCAATCTCCTCGCCCAGGAGGACGCGGCGGATCAATTGTCGCTGCACGGTCTGGTCGATTGCGTCCTGCGTCTTGAACCACAGCTCACGCTGCCGCTCGGTGATGACAGCGCCCGGTTCGACTGCGTTGACGCGGATGTTGTCAGGTCCGAACGACCGCGCCAGTGCGCGGGTCAGGGCCACCACAGCGCCCTTGGCGGTGGCATAGGCCACCATCTGGTCCGCGCCGAAACGCCAGGCGATGGAAGAGAAGTTTATGATCGAGCCGAAGCCGAGTTCCTTCATATGCGGATGCACCGCTTGTGCGGCGAAGAAGTGATGCCGGAGATTGACGTCGAAGCTGCGGTCCCAATATTCTGACGTCACCGCATCAACGGGATGGCGCTGATCATCGGCAGCATTGTTCACCAGGACGGCGACCGGACCAAGCCGCGCGCGCACGCTTTCAACCGACGCCTGCAGCGCAGTGACGTCGGTCACATCGCAATGAAGGTACAACGGGGCCTGCCTGGCGGTACCACCAAGCTCACGCACCAACGCCTCCGCGGGTCCATCCTGCACATCGAGAAAGCCCACACGCGCGCCATTCGAGACGAAGGCGCGGACCATATCGGCCCCGATCCCGGAGGCGCCGCCGGAGATCAGCACGACGCGATCGGTCAAGCTCGGGTAAGTCGCGAATTGCATGGACATCAGATCACAGAAGCGCCTTGGTTGTTGGATCGAACAGACAGGCGCGCGACATGTCGATGCCAAGCGTTATCGTCTCGCCCATGACGGGAGCCTCATCCGGCTCGAAACGGCCAGTGATCTCCAGATCACCCAGCCTGAGGACGGCAAGCGTCTCGGCCCCGGTCGGCTCGACCACTTCGACCGGCGCCTGCATGGACTCCACAGCAGGTTTCCGCGACTTCAGGTCCGTCGTGAAACGGTAGATGTGTTCTGGCCGAACACCGAGCACTACGTCTTCTGGCGCGCCGGCGGGCAGCGGAGCGGCAAGCGTGAGAGTAGCGTCGCTGCCGTCGGCGGCGCGCACCGCGATGCTGGTTGAGCCCGTAAGCCTGGCGGGGATGAAATTCATCGCCGGCGATCCCATGAAACCGGCCACGAATATGTTGGTCGGCCGGTCATAGATCTGCTTCGGCGTGTCGAACTGCTGCACCGAGCCTTGGTTCATCACCGCGATGCGGGACGCGAGCGTCATCGCCTCGACCTGATCGTGGGTGACGTAGACCGTGGTCTTGCCGACGCGGTGGTGAAGCTTCTTGATTTCGGTGCGCATGTCGACGCGCAGCTTGGCGTCGAGATTGGACAGGGGCTCATCGAACAGAAACAGCTTCGGGTCGCGTACGAGGGCGCGCCCCATCGCAACGCGCTGCCGCTGGCCGCCTGAAAGCTGGCCGGGCTTGCGTTTGAGCAACTGCTCGATCTGCAGGAGTGCGGCAACCCGCTTTACCGCTTCCTCTTGCGCCGCTTTGGGCACGCCCCGGCTTTCCATGCCGAAGGTGATGTTCTCGCGCACCGTCATCGTGGGATAGAGGGCGTATGACTGGAACACCATCGCTATGTCGCGGTCCTTGGGCTGCACGGAGTTCACCAGCCGGTCGCCGATCCAGATCTCGCCCGACGTGACGGTTTCCAAGCCGGCGATCATGGCGAGCAAGGTTGACTTGCCGCAGCCGGAGGGGCCGACGAGGGCGACGAATTCTCCGGTCTGCGCCTCGAGATTGATGCCGGCCAGAATCTCGAGCCCGCCATAGCTCTTGTGAAGGTTGCGGATGGTCAGTGTGGACACGGGCGACGCCTCATTTGATGGCGCCCTGTGTCAGGCCGCGCACGAAGTATTTTCCACCGAACAGGTAGATCAGCAACGGTGGCAGCGCGCCGATCAGCACGGCTGCGCTCATCACGTCGTAAGCGCGGGCGGTCGTGCCGCCGGCAGTGAGCGCGACCAATGCCGCCGTGATCGGCTGCTGCTGGCCGGAGGTGAAGACAACGCCGAACAGATACTCGTTCCAGATACCGGTGAATTGCCAGATGACGGTGACAATCAAAATCGGCGGCGACAGCGGCAGGATGATCTTGCGGAAAATCCGCCAGAAGCCGGCGCCGTCGATGCGTGCCGCCTTGATAAGATCGTCCGGTATGCTGACGTAGAAGTTGCGGCAGAACAGGGTCGTGAACGAGATGCCCTGGACGACATGAATCAAGACCAGCCCGTAGGTCGAATTGGTTAGGCCGAGCTTGCCGAGCAGGAACGCCCACGGCATTAGCGAGATCTGGCCGGGCATGAAGACGCCGAGCAGCATCAGATTGAACAGGACTTCCGAGCCCTTGAAGCGCCATTTCGACAGCACGTAGCCGTTCATGGCGCCGAGGAGCGTGGAGATGACCGTCGCGGGGATCGCCATCCAGAGCGAGTTGAAGAAATTGCGCTTCATGCCTTCGCAGGTGCCGCTGACGCAATAAGTGCCCCAAGCCTCCGCCCATGCATCGAGGCGGAAGCTGCGCGGCAGGGAGATGAGGCCGTTGCGGGCAATCTCGGACTGCTCCCGCAACGAGTTGAAGACCACGACCAGCAGTGGGGCAAGGTAGATGACAGCAAAAAGCGTCAGCACCGCATAGATAAGAAAGCGGTTCCAGAAATATCGCCGCGTAGCCGCGGCCGCTTCGGGATCATGCCGGGCGGTGAGGGCAATTTCAGCCATTGCGGCCCCCCGCCCGCCTGCGCCAAACGATCCATAAGGAATAGGGCACCAGCACAACCGCAAGGGCCGCGAGCATCATCATCGCCGCAGCGGCGCCCTCGCCGATCTGCCCGCGCTGGAACATGAGGTCGTAGACGTAGATCGCCGGGAAGGTGGTGGACACACCTGGCCCACCCCGCGTCAACGCTGCCACCAGGTCGAACGTCTTGATGGCGAACTGGATCTGAATGACCGCCACTGCCAGAAAAATCGGAGCGATCGTCGGCAGGATGACCCTCCGATAGATCCGGGAAACCGACGCTCCGTCGATCTGCGCCGCTTTGACGAGATCCGGATCGACGGACCGCAGGCCAGCCAGGAAAAGCGCCATTGCGAAGCCGGATGACTGCCAGATACCGGTTATGATCACCGCATAGATCGCAGTGTTGCGGTTGGCTGTCAGGGCGAAGCTGAAGTCGGTCCAACCGAGCCCCCGCACGAAGGCTTGGATGCCGTCGACGGGATTATAGAGCCAGCTCCACACCGTGCCGGTGACGATGAAGGACACTGCCAGCGGGTAGAGGAAGATCGTGCGCCAAACCGCCTCGCCGCGAACGCGCTGGTCGATCAGGATCGCGAGAAGCAGTCCGATGGCCATCGAGCCGACGATATAGAAGCCGCTGAACAGGAAGAGGTTGGTATAGGCGATGTTCCAGCGCCGGTTCGCCCAGAGCGAAGCATAATTGTCCAGACCGACGAACCCATAGGTCGGCATCAGCGACGAATTGGAAAGCGAGAGATACAGCGTCCAGAGTGTGAAGACGAAAACGTAGATGAAACTCGCCGCAAGTGACGGTGCCAGCACCAGAATGGGCACCATCGTGCCCAGGCGCTCCCGCCACGGGGTTGCGGGAGCTGCAACCGGTACAGTCAGGTCATGCGTGGACATCGGCTGCTCCAGCGAAGGTCAGGCCGGGGCGACGCGCGCCAGGCCATCATCGGCAGCTTCTTCACATCTGCGCTTCGGCCGCATCAGCCATGGCACTAGCTGCGTCCTGCGCGGTCATGTCCGGCGTCGCTACGAATTCGGTGACGGTATCCATGATCGCGCCGCGCACCTTCTGCGGGATCGTCATGTTATGCGCCATCGAACGGACAAGCGTGCCGGCCTCGATCGACGCCTGCAGATCCTTCTGGGAGAGCTGCTGGCAGGGATTGAAGCCATTCGAAAGATCGACGTCGAGACGGGCCGGGATTGAGCCCTTGGTCTGATTGAAAATCGTCTGGAACTCGGGCGACAGGATCGTGCTGGCGAGCAGTTTCTGTCCCTCGGCGTAGTCCGGGTCCTTCTGCTGGAAGAACACGACCGAGTCGGAATTCAGGATGAAGCCCGGCTTGCCCCAGTCAGTCGGCGCCTGGGCGCAGACATAGTCGGTGCCCTCCTTAAAGCCGCCGGCTGTGAGCAGGCCGAGCGTCCAGTCGCCCATGATGTGGAAGGCGGCCTCGCCGCGGCCGACCAGATGCGACATGGTATCCCAGTCGCGCCCGTTCATGCCGGGGTCCATGTACTTCGTCGTCATGGTGCGGAATTGCTCGAAAGCCTTGACCATGCCGTCGCTGCGCATTGCCTCGACGTCACCCTCGACGAAGGCTTTCTTGAAGAGATCGAGATCCATTCCGTAGACCACGACCTCGAAGACCGTCGAATCGGTCCAGTCGGCGGTCGAGTGCGAGATGCAGATTTTGCCTGACGCCACGACCTTGTCGCAGGCGGCGTTGAATTCCGCCCATGTCTTCGGCACCTCGGCGACGCCCGCGTCCTTCATGACCTTCGGCGATGCCCACAGCCAATTGATGCGGTGGATGTTCATCGGCGCCGCTACCCAGCTTCCGGTTGGCTTCATCACCGGCAGCAATTCGGGAGCGACTACTTTCTCCCAATTTTCCGCCTTTGCCAGTTCGTCGAGATTGGCTGTCATGCCGGTCTCGTTCCATTCGGCGATCTCGGGCCCCTTGAGCTGCACCGCGGGCGGTGCGTTGCCGGCGATCACGTCGGCGCGCAGTTTCGCCAGCGTGTTGGCCGTGTGGCCTGCGATGGAAGTCTGCTGCCAGGTGCCACCCTTCGCGGTGAACATCTCGCCGAGCTTGGCAATAGCCTGGGCGTCCGATCCGGTCGCCCATTGATGCAATAGATTGGTCTTGGGCTCTGCGAATGCGGCTCCCGCAACAAGAGTGTACGCCGTAGCGGCCGCAAGGACCGTCCTCAGATATTCCATCGTTTCACTCCCATATGTGCTGTACGGTTCGTATCGACCGCTTGTGACCGCGATTTGAAGCCGCCGCCGGTGAGATGCAGGTATCTCTGTTCTTTCCAAGATGACATATTTGGGCTATCAGTCAACGTCCTTTGTGCTCACCATGAACAAACCTTCGCTTAGAAATTGGCTGATCGACCAGCCCTCCGCATCACCGGAGAGCCTGATCGTGCGATGCCTGCGTGAGCGTGGCGTGCTTTCCGCGTCGCAAATCGCGCATATCACCGGCTTGGCGCGGTCGACGGTCTCAACCGCGCTCAATGGCTTGAGAAAATCCGGAATGGTGATCGAATCCTCGGCCCATCATGACGGGATCAGGGGTATCGGCAGGCCTGCCGCGACATTGACGCTCAATCCCGCTGCGGGCACCTGCGTCGGAATCCACCTGGGCCTCGACGAGATACGATGCGTCGTCGCGGACGTGTCGCATTCTGTCATTGTCGAACAAACTATTCCTATGGGGCTGGACTACCAGCCGCAACAGGCGGCCCAGCTCGCCAAGTCAGCAATTGCCCAATGTTACGACGAGAACGGTCTGCCGATGGCGGGGCTCCTGGGGGTTGGGGTTTCCGTCTCTGGCCCTGTCAGCCGCGAAGGAGTGGTGCTGCGTGCGAGTATTGTTCCGACCTGGGCCGGGGTCAACATCCGCGATGTGTTCGGGCCGGTCCTCGAACAGCCGATTTTCGCCGACAATGAGAGCAACTGCTCGGCCATTGCGGAGTTGATGTGGGGCGCGGCCGTCGGCCAAGACGATTTCGTCCTGTTCAAGATCGATCTGGGCGTCGGCGGGGCCATTGTCCAGCACGGCCGGCTAGTGACGGGCATCGCTGGCGGCGCCGGCGAATTCGGGCATATCAGCATCGATCCCGGCGGCGATCTTTGCCGGTGCGGCAATCGCGGATGCCTGGAGCTCTATGCGAGTTTTGCCCGGCCGCTCGAGCAGATTTCGCGCATCGTGCGGCGGCCGGTCACGATGGACGACGTGATCATGATGGCAGAACAGGGCGACGTCGGGGCGTTGCGGATGATCGAGGACACCGCCGAGTTCGCCGGCCGTGGTCTTGGCTTGATCGGCTCGGTGATCAATCCGCCGCTCATCATCATCGGTGGCCGCATGGCTTTGGCAGGCGACATTCTCCTGGCGCCGCTGATCGCGTCATATGAACGCCACACGCTCATCAAGTCCCGCGATATCGCGCCCGCCCTGCGGACGCGGATAATTGTTGGCAAGCACACAGAGAACGACGCATTGCTCGGCGCGGTCGGCCTCGTGCTGCGACACAACAGCCGACTACAATGATCTGCCCTTGCTCCCGATTTATCTGGAGTAGCGGGGGAGGCGACAGTGCAAGCATTATCGCGAGGAAATCGACTGATCGTGCTGGTGTAGCTGAGGACACGCGGTCAGCAAGTCCCTACGCGACATGCACCGTGCGCTGCCTGGGCTTGATCGCGGTGGCGAGCAGCAGGCCGGCGACGATGAAGGCAGCGCCTGCGAGATCGTAGTCGTGCAAGCTTTCCCCGAGGAAAAGGTAAGCGAGCACGGCGACGAAGACAGTCTGCAGATAGAGCAGCATGCTGGCGCGCCCGGCGCCGAGCGTCTCGACACTGCGGTTGTAGAGGTAATACATCAGAGCGCCGCCCGGGCCAGCGACATAGGCGAGCGCCAGAAGGCCGTTCGCATGCAGCGCCGAACGCTCCCCGGAAAACAGCTCCCAGAGATAGAGGGGCAGTGCGGCCAGCGCGCCGGCTGCTAGCAGCAGCACCACCATCGGCAGAAGCTCGATGGCGAATTTGGAGCGACGCAGCAGCACGGTGTAGAGGCCCCAGCAAAACGCGCTGCCGACGATCCACAATTCGCCGGGATTGAACTGGAGCCGCATCAGCGCGGCAAGGTCGCCGCGCGCCACGATCACCACCATCCCGACCAGAGCGAGCAGCGCGCCAAGCGCCTTCCAGACGCCGAGGGGCTCGCCGAGCACGAAGCGGGCAAGCACCATAGTCATGATCGGCGACAGGGCCATGATAATGCCGGCGGTCGTCGCGTCGGTGTAACTGAGGCCCGTGTAGATCATGCCCTGACAGAGGGTCAGCCCGATGGCGCCGATGGCCAGCACCTCGATCGCCCGGGATTGGATCAGCGCGAGCATCGCCCCATGATGGCGATGGACGATAGGCAGCAGGATCGCGCAGGCGAGTGCCAGCCGCCAGAAGCAGAGCGCCCAGGGCGGCATCTCGGGGGCAACCCATTTGGCTGCGATGTAGACGCCGGCGGACAAAAGCCAGCAGAGCGTCGCGGTGGAATAGGCGAGCGGAAGCGATGCGCCGGCTGTCGCCTTCGCTACGCCTGGATGTACTATCGGCAGCGATTGCATGTCCGTTTCCTCCCACCGCCGACTTTAGCAAGATTGCTGCGTCTTGCCGAGCAGCAACGCCACCTATTTCACCAATCCTTGTGCGACGTTTTTTTTGTTTTCCGTGTGGAACACAGGCCGGCGACGAAAGTTCGGCTTCTGCAGCATTCTTCCCGTAGGCAAATGCTGCGAGATCGGATCCTCCCGCCGATCAGAGCCCGCGTCCTTCTCCCTCGGGGCGCGGGCTTTCATCCACTTGACCGATGCGCTGATCATGGAAGGTACCCACATTACAGCTGGATCAGTCCCTCTGATCCCAACAGACCTTTGCCCGCGACCTCTCCCGGAGGCGCGGGCTTTTTCAATTCACAGGCTGCGGCCGTTGATGCTCCGCTGCGCATGATGAAGCACCTGGCCAGCTTCACGTTGCCGTCGTCGGCATCCACTGGACCGGACGGGACCAGGGCTGGCATGCGACGCCTGCCGATGACTCTGATCCAGCGCGGATCGGGCTCGTCTGAACGCCGCCGATAAAGACGCCTTTATAGGCGACGGCATCATCCAGATAGATGTCAGAGAAGCGTCCCGCTGCCTGTATGATGATGGCAGTATGGAGGGAAGCAACTTGCAACGATCGGGCGCCTGTCCAATCTGCCGGACCAATGCCGGTCCGGTGGCGTTGCGCGAAGGGGAGTATAGCGGCCGGCAGTGTGTGTGCGGGGTCATCTATATCGATCCGTTGCCGGCCCATCCGGTGGACGCGCCGATCGATCATCACCACCGCGTCTATTATTCCGCGCCGGCGCGCGCGCGGGTCGGCTGGGTGAAGGCATTCACGCAGCGTGGACGGCTGCTCGAGATCGGCTGCGGTGACGGCGAGTTCACCGCGGCGGCGATCCGGGCCGGTTTCACGGTCGAGGCGGTCGAGCCGTCCGACGAACGCGCCACGCGCGTCGAACGCACGCTGGGCATCACGGTGGAACGCGCTCTGATCGAGGACAGCCGTCTGCCCGAAGGGCGCTACGACACCAGCTTCCATGTCGATCTGCTGAGTCACTTCCCCGATCCGGTGGCGGCGCTAAGGGCGATCGCGGCGAAGGTGGCGCCTAGCGGCACGATCTGCTTCGAGGTCGGGCTGTTTTCCAACCTGTCGCCTTTCTGGCAACGGCTTGTCGGGCGGCCGAATATGCCGACGCATATGTGGTTCTTCGATGCGCTGGCGATCGAACGGTTGCTGGACGCAGCCGGGCTCAAGATGATCGCGATGCGGCGCTATCCGGTCGGGCTGTCGACCGCGCTCAGCACGGTGCTGGGCAGCCGGCGCGTCGCAGCGGCACCGGACAGCCACGCCCCTCTCGCGCAGGGCTGGGCGGCCGCGCCTTATTACCGGCTGCACATGTTCCTGCGCTACGGGATAGGCCGGTGGCTCCCGATGGGCGGCCCGCAGACCGCGTTCGTCGCCGCACGGCACAAGACCGACAGCGCGTGATGCGCAAGGGACGCCGCATCATCGTCGTCGTCACCGCGTTGCCGCGCTGGATTTCCGATTTCAACCATGTCAGCACCGCGTTGGCCGAGGCGGGCCACGCCGTGGAAGTGTGGTCGCCGGACGACAACGGGCTCGCCACCGCTGGCTGGGATTCCAGGCCGGCGATCGATGCCGCGCGCGATGCGCTGGCGCCGGACATCGCGACGCGGACGATGCCGTTCTCGCGCAATCGCGGGCGGCCGAGCCCATTGCGGCTGGCGCGCGCCAGCTTGATGGCGGCGCGAGCGGCGCTGTTCAGCCCGGGCAGTGTGTTCATCCTGTGGTCGGCGCTGTCGATCCTGCTGGCCGGACCGTGGGTCAGGCTCAGCAACCGGCATGCGATCTATCTGGTCACTGGACTCGGCGCGTCCTTCTCGGAGTCGCAGCGCGGCAGCCTAACGACCCGGCTGATCTGCATTGTCTATCGCTTCGCCTTCGCTAGCCGGCGGGCGATCGTCATCGTCCACAATCACGAGGACAAGGCCGAACTGATCAGGCGCACCGGCGTCGCAGCGGACCGCGTGATCGTCACCGGCGGCTGCGGCGTCATGCCGGAGGACTTCCCCTACAAGCAAGCGCGCACGGTCGGCGCGCGGCCGACGATACTCGTTCCCGGGCGACTGTTGCGCGACAAGGGCGTGCTGGACGCGGCTGCCGCATCGGGCATCCTGTCCGAACGCGGCGTGGCGCATCGCATGGTGTTCACCTCGAACCCGATGAGCGGCCGCGCCGACGCGCTGACGGAAGCGGAATTGGCGCGGGCACGCTCCTATCCCGATGTTGCGTTCATCGGGTACCAGCCGAGCATCACCGCGCTGTACGCCGGGGCGGACATCGCCTGCATCCCGTCGTGGTATCGCGAGGGATTGCAGACCGCCTTGCTCGAATCCGCGTCCTCGGGGTGCCCGATTGTCGCGTGCGACAATGTCGGGGTGCGCGATTTCCTGCGGCCCGAAATCGACGGACTGGTCGTGCCGCCGCACGCGCCGGCGCGGCTGGCCGATGCGCTGGAGCGGATGATCCGCGAACCCGGCCTCGCCGAGCGGCTGCGGACCGCAGCTTATGCCCGATTCCTGTCCGGCTTCACCCGGCAGCACATGGTGGAGACGACGCTGGCAGCGATGCGCGGCACCGGCATCGAGACGCCGCGATGAGCAGTGGCGCATGGACCGGTCTGATCATGGCCGGCGGGCAGGGCGAGCGCATGGCGCGCTCCGGCGTAGTCGGGCGCAAGCCGCTGGTCGAGGTCGGCGGGGTCAGCCTGCTCGAGCGCAACATCTGGATGATGGCGCGTGGCGGATGCCGGCGCATCTTCATCGCGCTGACCCGTGCCGATGCAGCGCGTGAGGCGGACAGGATCGCCGATTTCGCCGCACGCGCCGCCGGCATCGGCGTGGCATTAGCTCCCTTGATCGAGGAAGTACCGCAGGGCAATTTCGGCGCGGCGACAATGTTGTCGGGCGATCCCGGCGACGTGCTGGTGGTGTATGCCGACAATCTCACCACGCTCGATCTGGCGGCGCTGGCCGCTGCGCATCGTGCGTCCGGCGCGGCGATGACGCTGGCGGCGCATGACGAGCCATTCCGCATGCCCTACGGCGCGCTCGAAGTGGACGCGGGTGATCCTGATCTGCTCACCGCCTATCGCGAGAAGCCGGTCTATCCGATCCTGGTCGGCAGCGGGCTGGCGGTGGTGACCGCTGCCGCATTGAGCAGCCTGCCGCAGGGCACGCCGCTCGGCCTGGTCGATGCCGCCAATCTGTTGATAGCTGGTGGCGCGGTGGTGCGACTTTATCGCCACCAGGCTTCATGGATCGACGTCAATGACGCCGCCAAGCTGGCTGCCGCCGAAGCCTTGCTCTTGGGCGATGCCGTCTTCGAAGCATGGTGGCCGGGGGAGGTCGCGCGCGAGATCCGGGTCGCGGGCGGCAATGTAGACTATGTCTGCGACGCGATGACGGAAGCCGGCGTGCTGCGGGTCCATGTCGGCGCCGCGAGTACGCTCAGTAGCGACGAGCTGCCGGAGCCGGTGCGCCGTCGCCTCGCCGCACGGGGGTACGGGGCGTGATCGGCATCACCGGTGCGAACGGCTTTATCGGCCGGGCGGTGCTGCGCCGGATCGGCGAGGATGCATGCGTGGCGCATGTCGGCCCGATCGACGGGGAAGCGGGAGCGATCGACATTTGCGACCAGCCGGCGCTAGAGGCATTGTTCGCCGGGATCGACACCATCGTTCATCTTGCCGGGCCTAGTTCCGTTGCGGCTTCGTTCGACGCGCCGGCGGCATTCGCCCGCGCACATGTGCTGGGCACGGCGACGTTGCTCGCCGCCGCCGAGCGGATTGGCGTGCGCCGCTTCGTCCATGTGTCGTCGGCCGAGATCTATGGTCGCCCGGACACCGCGTGCGTATCGGAGAGCGCGCCGCTCCTGCCACTCTCGCCTTATGGCGCGGCAAAGGCGGCGGCGGAGCAACTCGTCTCGGGTGCGGTGCGGCGAGGGACGCTGGGGTCGGCAATCATTGTTCGGCCCTTCTCGGTCTACGGCCCGGGGATGCGGGCGAACGGGCTGGTCGGCCGTCTGGCGGCACAGGCGCGCCTGCGACAGCCGATGCGCGTCTTCTCGGCCGATACGACGCGCGATTACCTGCATGTCGACGATCTGGCGCGGGGATTGCTGATGGCCGCCGCGCGCGACAAACCGGGCCTCTTGACGCTCAATATGGCCTCCGGCGCCGGGACCGACGTCGCCGCGCTCGCCGCAACCTTCGCGAGGATCGGCGGCGGTCCGGACGCGCTGATCGTCGAGGGGCAGGGCGACCGATCGCGCGTATTCGACATCGAGCATCTCGTCGCCGACGTCTCGCTGGCGCGCGAGACGCTAGGCTGGCGGGCGGAGATCGCGCTGGCCGACGGCGTGCGCGATTGCCTGGGTGATATGACGTGACGCGGACGATACTGGTCACCGGCGCACAAGGGTTCATCGGCCGCTATCTGGTGCGCGCTTTGTGCGATCGCGGCGATTGCCGGGTAATCGGCGCCGGCCGTTCGCCGGGCAATGCGACACGCTTCACGCACCACATCCATCCCGGCGGTGCCGAGCACGCTGCGCCGCTGCCAAATGCTCTGGTGCCCGACGGGCCGAATTATGCCTATGTCGCTACCGACCTGTCGCACGCGGCGGCAGCGGCGCGGCTGATCGCGGAAACCGCGCCTGATATCGTCTTCCATCTTGCCGGATCGTTGCGCGACGAACCATTCGATCGGCTGGTGACCAACAACATCGTCGTCACGCGCCATCTCTGCGATGCGCTGGCCGGGCGGGGCGCGGTGCTGGTGCTGGGATCCTCGGGCTCGATCTATGGCGAACTCGGCGGTGGGGGTTTGCCGCTGGTCGAAACCGGCGCGACAGAGCCGATTGACCTATACGCCGCGACCAAGCGCACCAGCGAGGACATCGTGCGGATCGCAACGCGCGCGGGAAGGATCGACGGCCGCGTGGCGCGCATCTTCAACGTCGTCGGGCCGGGCCAGGAGGAGCGCCATGTCGCCGGCCGCATCGCCAGCCAACTCACTGAGCTAAGGGTGGGGCGACGTGATGGCATCGCCCTCGGTCCGCTGACCGCGTGGCGCGACTTCATAGACGTGCGCGACGTGGCCAGTGCGCTGGTCGCGATCGGCTTCGCCGGCGCCGGCGATATTTTCTATAACGTCGCCTCAGGATGCGAGACGCAGATCGCCACAGTCTACGATCTGCTCGTCACCGCGGCTGGGATTGCCGATCCGGCGCTGGCGCAGTTGCCGGGACGGGCGGTGGATATCGGGCGGCAGGTGGTCGATGTCAGCCGGTTGCGCGCGCTCGGCTGGCAGCCCCGTGTCGATCTTCCGCAGAGCCTCGGCGACGTGATGCATTATTATCTCGAACTGGAGACCAAAGCGTGACCGTGGACACGGGTCCACGGATATCGGGCCTACCGCGAATGCGCCGTGTTGTGTGCCTTGAACGCCACGCGAAGGCTTAGTGCCTCTGGGCTGGTACTGCCCAGCTTGGTGTCCCCGTTCTGCGATCCCCACGCGTACGCAAAGTCAAACGCGGGATTGGGAGCGTAGGTTGCCCAGCGCGCGAATATCTGGTTCGCCTGGTCCGGTGTCGGCAGCTTATAAACGTCTCTGACCCCGCCGGTATAGGTCCTCCAATTGCCGCCGCCAAAGGCTTGGAACACAGGCACGATCTTGTTGAGCGGGATGCCCGCGGCGACGGCTGCCTCGACCGTCCTGTCGATGAAGTCCAAATCGAAAACCTTGCCGCGTACCGGATACGGATCGAGGCCGAAGAAATCGATCCCGGTGTTGGCGGGATTGAAGGTGTTCATGAAGTGGGGGGCTTCAAAAGACCCCATGTCCATCAGCGTGACGAACGTCACGGCCCCGGGCACATTGGCCTTGATCCAGTCAGCCTCGGCTTTGAGGGCTGCCGGGCTGACTGCCGGGGAGTGGTACTTGCCGGTGATGTCAGGCTCGTCACAGAGGCGAAAGCCGAACAGCTTCGGGTTGCCGATGAACGGCTTGACCTTGGCGATGAAACGCGGCGTGACGCCGCTGCTCTCGTCAAGCCAGATCAGCCCCTTCATCCCGGGAGGAAGCGCATTGAGTTGCTCGACATATTGCACGTCAGCGAGGTTGAAGCCCGCGGCCGCGATTGCAGCAGCCGAACCGCCAGAGGTGTAATGCAGGGTTATGCCATTCTCCTCTGCTGACAGTTTGGCTTGGCCATAAATCAATAGAATGAGCAGGGCTGAGACGCACAGGATGCCCATGCGAGCAATCATCGAGCCGCCGAAAAAAATCAGCCTGTAGGCGTTCGCAATGGCAGGTTTCATTATACAGCCACCCATCTATCGATACATTGAAGCAGAGACGTGCCGTCGCTCATCTGGGCAGTCCAGGCAGTTCGACAACATCGACCTTCTGATGAGTGTCTTCAGGCGAGCGAGGTCGCGACTGATGCGAGGTCCAGGATCGTCGCTGTAGTCGCCTTCGAGTGTGAAGGATGTAGGCGTCGGCTGGTGCGCGAATGCAATGAACGTAAGCTCTAGTTCGGCTACACCGTCGCCCAGCGGCACATCCCCCTCGACCGACAAAGCATCCTTAAGGTGGACGTCCGGCGAGGCGACGTCAGCAAGTCGCGCCCAATTGGAGGCCGCAGAATGCCCGTAGATAGCGGGATTTCCCGTGTCGAACTGTACGCAGATGCCCGGCTGGCCAACAGCTTGAAGAATCTGGAGGGTTCTTTCGGAGTCAAGCCCGCTTTCGTATGCCAAAGTAATCCCTGCGGCTTGGGCGGGACCAAGCGCGAAACGCAGCACTTCAGCCGTTCTAGCCATGTCCCGCGACGTCCGAACGAGGCTCTGGCGAAAACCCGGAATGATGATCCTGGGCACCCGCAGACGGTCCGCCACTCTAATTGCATGCAAGATACTTCGCCGGACTTCCAATGCTTCCTGGCTGCCCTTTGGCGCGGTCAGGCCGAGATCGTTGAGCCGATTGACTGCAAGGGCGGTGATCGGAAGCGCGAAACGGCGTGACGTTGTGTCGAACGCCGCCAGTATTCCGATATCTGTGAGATCGGGACCGCGGTTCGGGCCACCCAAGTCGACGTGAACGTGATCGAGATGCGCAGCGGCGGCGGTTTCAAAGCCGGTCAGGCCCCGATCGCCCACCTTCCACAGCGCAACCCCGATCTGTGGTCGATAGCTACTCTGTGAGACAGTCAAAGGCGCGTTACTCGTCAACGGACGTTCCCCTCAAGTTCGCCACCTCCGAAAGTCGATCCCAAGCTTGGTCCAGGATCTAACCGGCGGATAGCCGACAGCGTCGCGTAATGTATGGATAGCTTCCTCCGGGTTTGTCACGATCGTAAGAAGCGGCCGATAGGTATTGGGGCGGGCGCTGAGTTCGAGCATTGCCCGTGTCAGCATCGCGTTGGAAGAACCGCGGTGCCCCGTGATCGCCACCCGCTTGTGGCCGATAGTTGTCTGGCATTGCTCGGCAAGCGGCCAACCGACACGTCCGCCGGTATTTCGCGCGCGGATCTCGCTGAGATTGACCCCGGGCAGACGCGGGTCCCGACCCTCAGAGGGGAGACCTCCGAAGAGATGGAGGATGCCGCCGTCGCACAAGGAGTCTAGCCCGATACTGAGGGCGGCCGCTACATCCTGGCGCGAGGAACATAGGATCACAGTGTCGAATGCTCCGTTCTCAACACCGGCCGTCTCTTTCGTCCCTATGACGACTACGTCCCGAACCGACGCGCAGGCAGTTTTGAGCGCAATACGAAGCAGTTGGCCGATCGTACCTCGTCCCACCACCAATACACGGATCGGCTCCGCGACCCGCTTGAGAATGCCTCCGCAAGTTAGGACGGATGCGAGCGGCTCAGCGAGAATAGCGAGATCGGCAGCCAGTTCCGCGGGCGACGAAACGACCAAGGACCGCAACCGAGCAGGCACGAGGAAGCGCTGCTGCATCATCCCGTCGAGAGTATGGCCAAGTTCAGCAGTGCCCCAGTCAGGCGTTGGATTCACCGCAATCGTCGCACCTAGCCAGCGTTGATCCGCTTTCGCGGCCACTTCCTCGACAACCGCTACGCCCTCATGGCCAAGGATCCGGGCTGGATCGTCGCGCACGCCGCGTAGAATCTGGAGGTCGGTCCCGCAGACGCCGGCAATGAGGGTCCGGCAGACAAAATCGCCCGGTAGCGCCACGGGTGTCCGGACCTGCTCCAGTCTTGGGGCACCCATGCCCGACGGCCGCACAAGAGCGAGGTGCGACTTCGATCCGGTCAAGCTGATCCGATCACCGGAAAACATGGATGCTTCGCCCCTCATCCGCCATTTCGGCGAGATGGCCAGCACCGATAAGTCCAGACAGGTCCCCCGGCGCGACGACACGGAGCCGGCGGGCGAAATAGGACGAATCGCATTCAGTGATCTGGAACAATCCATGGTCGCGGAATTGCCGATCAAGGCTGGCCGAATAGGCCGGTTCGAGTGCATCCACGACACCCCCGGTGAGAACAATTGAATCGAGTAGCGGATCGTGCGTCAGGAGCGCCGAGAAAATAGTTGCCAGCGGTCGCGTGATCGTAGCGAGGACGTCTAAGGCGAGGGCATCAGCGGCCGCCACCCCACGCGAGAACTCCGCGAGCATGGCATCATCGTCCTCGTCGCGTGCCGCGGCCATCGTCGAGGCTGCCAGCGCGTCGGGGGAACAAGCTGACAACTCGCGCAGCAGTTTCAACACGCCGCGTCCGGACGAATAGGCGTTCAGATGGTCGCATCCACCGCAATCGCAGGTAAACTTAAGACGCGTGCCGCGGAAGAAAGCCTCTACTTTGATATGGCCAATTTCGCCCTGTATCCCGTGCACGGGATCGACCGGCACGCCGCCTCGCGCGAAATCGTAGAGCCTCGCCCCGATCCCGGTGCTCACCGTGACGAACAAGATACGCGAATGGCTCCCCGGATCGCAGGTCTGTATGTAGGATGCCAGTCCAGCGGTCACGTCATTCGCGATCGTCCAGCGGGTGTCCAGCCGACGGCGTGTCAACGCCGCCTGGAGCTCGAAGGGTCCTGATCTCGGGCCCCAGAGTGGGCCAGATTGCAGCACACGACCGCTGCGAGCATTCAAGGGTGCTCCAAGTGAGATGCCGGCATGATCTATCGCGGTTCCGCTCTCCAGTTGCAGACGCTCAGTCTCGGCCACCAGATAGTCGGCCAACGCTTCCTGGAGTTCGACGGGGCTGTGGTGGGCCGTGTTAAGGTAGTTGATCGCAGGTCGTCGCTTTACTGGACCCAGCCTTCCATTTGTCCACAGCGCCGAACGAAAATGCGTGCCGCCGATATCAAAGACAGCAATGTCCTTATTGGTCATTGCTGGCCTCGCACGGTTGGCGGATTGCTGGCAGCATCGCGCCAGGTCCGGAAAATTCGCGCAGCTGCAGTCTGAACTTTGTCGGAAGGCGTGATCCGATCGGCCTCAAGCGCTGCGCCGATCGTATACGGCGTAGGATCGGCGAGCGCCGCCAGGCTCAATCGTTCGTGATGTTCGAACGCCGCGAGCCAGTCGCGGAATGGACCGTTGGCTGGTTCGGATTCAAGAATATCGATGCGATCACCGAGGACGCGGACTCGTCGCTCGTGAACGAGAGGTCCATCCACTGCGACGTTTATGGTGGCATCGTAGCCCTGCGCTCCGACGCGTGCGGCGACGAGCGGCACGACAGCTTGCGCATACCAAGGCATATCACGCTTTGCTATTTGCGCCGGGCACTGTGTAGGATCTGCGATAAGATCCTTGGCAATCGCATCTCGCAGAGATATCAGCGCGACCGCCCGACCCTTGTTGTGCGAAGCCCCGCCGTCGAAAAGAGCGAAGTATTTCGTGGATATTGCGCCAAGGCGAAGAATATCGTCCCGGTACTTCTGCGTTGCGCTATCTGGGGCCAACCGGAGGACGCGCTGCAGGAGATCCTCCCCGTCACGGGTCCTGGCGATGGGGATAAAGCCTCTGTGATTGAGGCCCTCGTAACTCCAGCAAAGTTCGGTCGGATCGATGCGCAGCGCCCGCGCGAAAGCCTGGAGCGTGGCAAGGGGAAGCTCGCAGATGCCGACCGCAGCCAAGCCGCGGCGGAGCATCATGGCCGTCGTCAGGCTCAGCGGGTTGATCATGTTCACGACGAAGGCACCGGGACATATTGCCTTCATGCGGATCGCGAGATCGTCTACCGGCCGTATTTGACGGAAGGCAGAGAGCAGGCCGCAGGGTCCCAACGTTTCGTCAGCTATGCATCCCAGCTCGCTTGCGAAGAGTTCGTCATCGGCCCTCGCCTCAAGCCCGCCGAAGCGCGTCTGGACAACGACGATCTCCGCATCGGCCAGGGCCGCATCGAGGTCCGTCGTGGATATGACCGAGGTTCCGAATGCTCCCAGCCGGTGCCGGGCATAATGTGCAACCGCATCAACGTTTTGCACGTTGCGCCCTTGGAGGACTAATACCCACTCGCCCAGCCGGTGGCTTAACGCCTTGCTTCCCTCAATCGCATCGACGAGCGCTACCGTGAAGGGCGAGCTCCCGCCAAGGACGCAGACCCGCGTCATCAGTACGTCCGGGACGAGCCGACGATCGCGGTAACGTAGGCGATCTCCCCGTCGGGCATGCACGGCCGAATCGGCAGCGCCAGCAGTTCGCCGGCAAGCGCCTCAGCATGAACTGAAATTCGGTCCGGACTTGGCCTTGAAAGGAAAGGCCCTACGCTCATTGCAGGCCAATCCTGGCAGGATTTCCCCCAACAGGAAGTTCCACCCCATATTGAGCCGAACCGCTATTGGAAACAGCTTCCTGCCAGCTCCGAGCGCGCAAATAGCTGAGAACCTCGGGTATCAATCCCGGCGGACACTGATCTTCCCGCTTGAGGAAGCGATAGCGGCCAAGGTCGGTCGGCACCACCATATTTATATTGCCACCTCGATGCTTGGCGGCGGCCCGGAACGACCTCGAAACCAAGTCTTCGTTCAGATGCTCGTGCCAGATCGGCAAGCCAACTGCCACCAACAGATCCACTATGCGCAGGGCCGTTTGCTCCCTGAGCCAACCGAGGTGCCAACCGAGAACACTGGAAAAAGCGAGGTCGATCGCGACGGCAAAGCCGTGGTGGAGCTCGTAATGGGTCGAAGCTTCAAGCGGATGGGCGATCGTGTGACCCAGATCTACCGCCCTCTCGTAGGATGTAATCTCGAAGGGGTTCTTCGAAAGCTCTCCCAGCATGGCGGCGATGGCGCGCTGGATGGGCTCGTGAGCCAACGAGTCGCCGTTTCGGACCCAGGACTGCAGCCCACCTCCGCGAATCTCTTCGATCATCCGGAAGAGATCTGTGTCGGAGGTGCAGGCGACCTTGATCATCTCGGCCACCCCCTGCCTGACCGTATCGACGCCCAGGGTCTTGAGTAATGACGGGATCACCGCGACAGCTTCCGGTGGGTGGAAACAACCAAGGTAGTTCTTGCCTTCTCCGAAATTGACGCCACCCTTCAGTCCGATTCCGGCATCCACCTGCCCAATCAAGGTGGTGGGGATGCGAAGGTGAGACAAACTCCGGCGTAGCATCGAAGCCGCCAGCGTAACGATATCTGAGCAGACGCCACCCCCGATCGCCACCAACGCACCCCGGCGATCGATCTCGGCGTCTGAGGCTGCGCGACAAACGGTCAACACGGATTTCATGGTCTTCGTCCGCTCGGTGCAGTTCAACACGAGCCAGGACGGCTTCAAACCGACGCTTGCGAAGGCTGCACGGATTGCGTTTCCATAGAGCCTTTCGACAGTAGGAGTGGTGACCGCCAGCACAGTCCGATTGCGGGCATGGGCCTCGATCCACCCGCAAAAATCCGACGAGTGGAGACCCTCAAACAGAGTGACATTGAAGGTGTGGTCACTGGAAGACCGGAGGGAAAGCTGCTCTTGGCTGGGTGTCCACATGATCGAGCCCGATGTTCGGGCAGAACAGCTCACCGGCATGCTTAAGAGCAACCCGGCAAAAGTCGTTCCGCATCCTCCACCCGTATACTGTGTAAGAATTTATTAGGCTTCATCCGTTCGACTGATGCGTCAGGTCGTTGGGAAGTGAACTTACACCTAGCAAGCACAGCCGTGAGCCTGAGAGCCTGCGCTTTTTAATGAAAGACCGATAAAACCTTTGTCGCGTGTAAGACTACATATCGTCACAGCAAGGACTGCTTTTCTGGTCACGCTGGCTGGCATTCTCCTGCTCACCCTTTCGCCTGGGTGGTTTTTGCAGATGTTTGGCATCGCCATCACCCTTGGTTATGACAAACTCAATCACGCCGCTGCGTTTGCCGTGCTGGCGAGCATCGGATATTTTGCTTGGCCGAATCACCGGGCAAAGCTGACCGTGCTCCTCATCTGACCGCCGCCGCGATCGAAATTCTTCAAGGCTTGCAAACGATCGGGCGCTATCGGGATGCTTGGGACTGGGCTGCCGGCTGTGTCGGCATGGCATGTGGGCTGCAAATCGCGAGCAACGACAGCAGCTTCCAGACGGGCGCGAGGTGTTCGTGAACGGCGGATTTGCACAGCTTTGAGCCTGCGGGCGCGAGGCGTCGCTGGGACAAAGTGGAGAGGCCACGCGCCAGATCTGCACAGGCAAGACCTCAACGCCTACTCGGTTGAGCATGATCCGCGTGGACGTCGAGCCTGCGGCGTTGCGGGGAGGACTTACTGGCGTGCCTCCCGCCAGTGGGGATAGGTGACATAGGCGGTGAGCGCGCCTTGCTCGTGCGAGCGGATCGTCACCTTCTGCCCTTTGGGCATATGGACGATCTCGCCCGGCCCTGCGGTGACGCTGCCTGACTTTCCGGACACCGAAAGCCGCCCCTCGAGGACGACCATCACATCATCGACGGCCATTGTCTCCTCAAGTGTCTGGTCCGGTCCATAGCGCCCGTACCCGATGGTGATCGGGGAGGCATGGCGCTGGTCGACCAGATTGCCCACAAACACGTCTCCGTCCTGTCCCGGGGAACGCTCCAGCACTGCGTCGGTGATGGTGAACTTGCGAACCTTCATGGGAATTGCTCCTCTAGCGGTGTGGTTGAGTGGCTAACTTGAACTCCTGCGTGTCAACGCGACGTCCTCAGCGCGGCCTTGGGATTGTCACGCCGCCATCCATCAGGATCGACTGTGACCCGTGATGTCAGGCCACTAGGCGTGACATAGAAGGTCGCATTCCAGGAATAGTTGAGCCACGGGTATGAGTCAGCCGATACTTGCCGGCGATCTGCAAGTATAGATGCAGGCAGAACACGTCTCGCGCCAACTGAGGCAGTCGAGGAGGGGCCACTTGTTGCTCATTTTCCCTGTCTCCATCCAGCATTCAGCCGGCACGCGACGTCGTTCGTGTCTTCTGCGATCGCCCCGGTCGCATATGGGCGATCGACTTGTCCGCACACCGGTCAGTCCGGAAGTGGAGTGTGCTCATCCCGGTCATTGGCGGGAAGATCGAAACGTCCCTTGCCCCAGTCCTCAGCGCGCCATTCGGCCTTGGCCTCTTCGATGCGCTCCCTGGATGAGGCGACGAAATTCCACCAGATGTAGCGGGGACCCGAAAGGGTCGAGCCGCCGAGGATCATCAGCCGCGCGCCTCTGTCGCCGGCCGCGACCGTGATCCTGTCGCCGGGGCGGAAGACCATCATCTGAGATGCCTCGTATTCCTGCCCGGCGATGGAGATCGAGCCTTCGACGATATAGATGCCCCGGTCCTCGTGATCGTGCGGCATCGGCAATCGGCTTCCTGCTTCGAGCGCCACGTCGGCATAGAACGTCTCCGAGTACATTGTCGCGGGGGCCTTCTCACCATAGGCCTCCCCGAGGATCAGCCGGACCGAGACGCCGCGATCCTCGATCACCGGGAGCGCCTCCTGGCCATAATGCTCGAACATGGGCGCCATGTCCTCGTGGCGGTCGGGCAGCGCAACCCAGGTCTGTATTCCGAACAGGCTGTTCGGACCGCTCCGGGCGGCCGAGGAAGTGCGCTCCGAATGGGTCACGCCGCGCCCGGCGACCATCCAGTTCAATTCGCCGGGACGGATGATCTGGTCTGCCCCGGTGCTGTCCCGGTGATGGAAGTCGCCGCGAAAGAGGTACGTAACGGTGCCGAGACCGGTATGCGGGTGCGGTCGGACATCTACGCCTTGCCCGGTCAGCAGCTCGGCCGGGCCGGCCTGATCGAAGAAGATGAACGGTCCGACCATCTGCCGCTTGGGTGCGGGCAGGGCGCGCCGAACCTCGAAGCCGCCCAGGTCTCGAGCGCGCGGGACGATGAGCGTTTCGATCGCGTCGAGGCCAACCTCATCGGGACAGCCCGGTTCGATTGCCGGGTTCCAACTCATGCGCCTCATCCTCTCTTGGGGTTTCCGGGGGGCCTCGCCCTTGCCGATGCGAATGCCCGATTTCGATTAATCCGGACCGCGCGAGCGGGAACAGCGCTTTCGGCCCGACGAATGCCTAAACTGGCGAGCGATCGTCTGCCCAACTAGTCCTGTGATACGTCAAGCTGTGTCGCAGTAAGTGGAACGTGCGGGCAATGTCGTCGAGCTCAGCGGCTCGCAGTAGAGCGACCGTCGAACGCGATTCTTTAATAAGGCTTCGCCCCGTTCGTGTTTTAACGGTCGAGACCCCAAACGTCCGAATTTCGTGCGAAGTACTCGATCAGCATCTCGGTGAGGACCCGGACTTTCCGTGTGGGGTGCTTACCCGGCGGTCGGACGACATACGCGCCTGCCGAAGGTGGGGGATAGCGTGTCATAATCGGAACGAGCGCTCCGGAGGTCACATGGTCATACGTGATGCAATCAGGGAGCCAAGCGATGCCGAGCCCTGCCGCCGCGGCGGCGGCGAGCGCCGTGGCGTTGTCGGCTTTGAACCTGCCCTGCGGCTGAACCGTGACGATCTTGTCGCCGTCCATGAACTGCCAGGCTTCCGTTCCTTGCATGAGGGCCTGGTGGTTGACGAGCTGCTCTACCGTCTCAGGTGAACCGTGCGCTTTGATGTAATCCGGGCTTGCGACAAGCTTTCCATAGATCGGCCCGACACGTCTGGCGATCAGGTTGGAGTCCTGAAGGTAACCAACCCGGATCGCGCAATCGAAACCTTCGGCGATCAGATCGACGAAGCGATCGCTGTAGGAGGTATGGATGTGGAGCTGCGGGTGGTATTGCGCCATTTCCGCAAGCACGGGGGCGAAGTGGGTCGGTCCAAAAGAAAGCGGCATGGCAACCCTCAGGCGGCCGCGCAGCTCACCGCTGGGGAGGATCGTTTCCCTGGCCGTATCGATCTCGGCGCTGGCTCGGGCCGCATGGTCTCTGAACGTGATTCCCGCTTCCGTGAGCGCGGCGCCGCGGGTCGTTCGTGCAAGAAGCTGGACGCCAAGCTCCGCTTCAACCCGAAAGAGCCGCCGACTGACGATTGACTTGGAGACGCCGAGCCGGCGCGCGGCGGCCGATACGCCCCCTGCATCGGCCACTGCGACGAACGTCTGTAGATCTTCGATGTCCAATTCGGCGTTCCTCGTTTCGCGACACAGCTTGCCTGACTATGGCACTACCGCATCACCAAAAGGAACAGCAAATTGCGTCCAGGCAACGTCGCCCGCTGGCGCATGTCTCCCGTAAACCCATCGCCGTCCATAGCGGCAGAGAAAGGAAGTCTTGATGACCCCTCGTAACGGCCTTGATTCGCTTCTTCGTCCTGAAGATTCGGTGCTCGTTCTGATCGATCACCAACCTTATCAGCTCGCAAACCTAAACAGCCACGATCCGCACATGGTGGTCAACAACACGACCGCGCTGGCGAAGCTAGCAAAAGCCTTCAATGTTCCGACCATTCTCACCAGCGTGATCGCGGCGCGCGGTGGACTTCTCTTTAAGCAGATCACCGACGTATTCCCGGACCAGGAAGTCATCGATCGCACCTGGGTGAACACCTGGCAGGACGAGAATGTGGTGAACGTCGTCAAGGCGACCGGCCGCAAGCAGCTGATCATCGCCGGCCTGTGGACCGAGGTCTGCGTCGCAATGCCTGTGATCCAGGCCGCCGGCGAAGGCTGGGACGTGACCGTGATCACCGACGCGTCGGGCGGGATTTCGAAGGAGTCTCACGAAGTTGCCATCCAGCGAATGATCGCGGCCGGCGCGAACGTGATGACCGTGATGGCGCTCGCTGGCGAATGGCAACGCGATTGGGCGCGCACCGAGCATGTCGAGGAGCTGACCGAGATTCTCATCCAGCACTTCGGCGGCAGCGGCATCGCGTATCTTTGGGAGCAGCAGCTTCTCAACACGCCGGTGCCGAGCAAAGGCTGATCCGGGCCGGGATGGCGAGCATTTCGGCGAGGGTCGGAATCGATCCGTTTGCCGGCCTCGCCATCCTCGCCCTTCTGGCTTCACCCTTCGTGGTCGTGAAGCTCGTGGTTCTCGGCGGCTATGCGCTCGGAGCCTGGCACGTCGTCCGACTGCTCCGCAAGCCACCAGAGCTTGCGAGGCGCGGACGGATACTGACGGCCGGCAAGTGGTCGATGGTAGCGGCTGTCTGCATAACCGATTGATCTTATTGATCAAGTGGTAGCGGGAGACCGCTACATCGCGAGACCCACTGTCGAAGAGGCGTTCTTCTACTATCGGCGGCACGCAGCTTAGTCGAAATTTTCAATTTTGGTGACAGAGATTAGAGCATTGGAACAGCCTCAATTTGCGACGGTTTGCGACTGGCTGACGTATGCGTTTACCCGACACAGTGGCCAGCATGACGTGTCAGACTGTGCGTCCTTCGTTGTCGAAGAAATGCAGGTGCTCGGGTGCAGTCTTCAGTCCGACCTCGGCGCCAATTTCGGGCGCTATCCCTTGGTTATGGATGGCGAGGCAAGTCTGGCCTCCGTCCAGTTCGACGTGAATGAGCGTGACAGCGCCAGTGTATTCAGCCAGCCTTACCTTACCACGTAGCGCGGTGTTTGAGGGCGCGACAAGCGACAGGTGCTCAGGTCGAACGCCGACCGATGCAGCCGTGGCAGGCACGGATGAGTTGTGGGTGATTGGCTGGCCGCCGAATAACGGCAAGATGTTCATTTTCGGACTGCCGATGAACTGGGCGACGAAGATGGTTCCGGGCTCGTTGTAGAGTTCGTGGGGCGAACCGACCTGCTCAATCTTCCCTTCGCGCAATACGACGATCTTGTCGGCGAGGGTCATGGCCTCGATCTGGTCGTGCGTCACATAAATCATCGTTGTTGACAGGCGCTGGTGCAGCGCCGCGATCTCCGAGCGCATGTGGACACGCAGTTCGGCATCGAGGTTCGAAAGCGGCTCGTCGAAGAGAAAAACTTCGGGATTGCCGACGATGGCGCGGCCGATGGCCACGCGCTGGCGCTGTCCGCCCGACAACTGACGCGGGAAGCGGTCAAGCAATGGCTCGAGCTTCAGCGTTGCGGCGGCTTCCGAGACGCGTCGGGCGCGCTCCTTGGCCGGCACTTTGCGAACCTTGAGGCCAAAGCCCATGTTGTCGCGTACCGTGAGGTGGGGATAGAGCGCGTAGGACTGGAACACCATTGCCACGCCGCGCTTGGCCGCCGGAACCTCGTTGACCAGGCGGTCGCCGATGTGGAGTTCGCCGTCGCTGATGTGCTCCAAGCCGGAAATCAGCCGCAGCAGCGTGGACTTCCCGCATCCCGACGGACCGACGAAGACCACGAACTCGCCATCCTCGATCTGAAGATCGACACCACGGATGACTTCGACCGTCCCGAACCGCTTGCGGATGTCCTTGAGAAGAACTTTTGTCATGGCGGGCTTCCCTTATCCCTTGACGCCGGAGAGGGCGAAGCTCTCGACGATCTGGCGCTGGGCGATCAGATAGATGATGAGGATGGGAACCACGGCCAGGCTTGTCGCCGCCAATTGCAGGTTCCACAAAGGCAGGCCGTAGCTGTCGTTGAAGTTGGACAGCGCCAGCGGCAGCGTGAATTTCTCAATCGAGCTGAGGAAGATCAATGGCTCGAGGAACAGGTTCCACGAATGCAGAAACGTGATCACCGCAACCGCGGCAAGTGCCGGCCGCGACATGGGTAGGGCGATTGCCCACCAGATGCCGAACCTCGACAACCCATCCATCTTGCCGGCCTCTTCGAGTTCTCGGGGCAACGCCAGGAAGAACTGGCGCATCAAGAACGTCGCCATCACGCCCTGCGGGCCGAAGACAGGCAGAAGGATGAGCGGCCAATGTGTGTCGATCAGTCCCATCGCTCGGATCAGGAAGAAGTTCGGGATGATGGTGACCTCTTCAGGCACCATCAGTGCTATCACCAGAAACAGCATCAAAAGGCCAGCGCCGGCAAAGCGGATGCGCGCCAGCGCATACCCGGTGAGCGATGCAATGAACAAGGTCAGTACCGTTACCGTCACGGCGATGTAAAGCGAATTGAAATACTGCCGCGCGAAGGGCTGGTAGGTGAACACTTCGGCGAAGTTCTCGATACGCCAGACTCGGGGGATCAAGGTCGGCGCGCCGAAGATTTCGGTGGTGCTCTTGAAGCCGCCGGAGATCATCCACAGGAAGGGAAACACGAAAGGCACCGCCAGCAGCAGCAGGGCTATGGTCCAGCAGATGCGATAGAGGATCTCGGTCTGACGTGGGGTCACTCCATCTCCCTCCGCCGCAACATCACCTGCACAAGGGTGAGCGCCATTACGATGGCGAACATGATCAGAGCCAGCGCCGCTGCATAGCCGACGTTGAAGAACTTGAAGCCCTGTTGGTAGATGTAGAACGCCAGCACCAGGGTCCCGTTTTCAGGGCCGCCGCCAGTCATCTGGTAAATATGGTCGAACACCTTGAACGAACCGATCGTCGTCAGAACCATGATGACGAGCGTCGTTGGCGCAAGCAGCGGCCAGGTGATCATGCGGAAGATCTGCAGGCGCGAAGCGCCCTCCAATTTCGCCGCTTCCTCGTAGTCGCGCGGTATCGACTGAAGCGCGGCGATGTAGAGGATCATGTTGAGCCCGACCATCTTGATGACGCGGGTGACGATGACTGCCGCCATCGCCCAGTTGGGCTCGCGCAGCCAATTCGGACCATCGATGCCGACCCAGGCGAGCATCTGGTTCACTGCGCCACCTTCACCCTGCAGCATGAATTTCCAGACGATCGCCCAGGCAATCGCGGAAGTGATCACAGGTGCGAAGAAAATCGTCCGAAAGAACACGACGCCGAAGAACGGCCGCGAAAGCGCCAGTGCAAGCGATAGGGCCAGCGCCATGTTCAGGGGAACAAGCCCCAGCGCAAAGATCACGGAATTTCGGACGACATGCCAGAAGTCGGGGTTCTCCAGCAGGGCATTCTGGAAATTGTGAAGCCCAACGAATGTCGCCTGCTGGCTGAGCAGGTTCCACTCGGTCGTCGAATAGTAGAAGATGGCGACCAGCGGCCCAAGGAAGAAAATCAGGAACCCGATGAAAGTGGGGCTGACGAACAGCCACGCTTCCAGCATTTCCCTGGTTTTCAAGGTCAACCGCGGCGCGCTTACCGAGCGCGCCATATTGTCCCGCGATGCCGAGTCGGCCACCGAACAGAGCCCGGTCAGAGCAAAGGCTGAATGGCGGCGCAGACGCCTTTCACGGCTTCTTCGACATTGGCGTCGGCCCGCCACAGCGCGTCGACCCGCGGCGACATAGCAGCGAATATTTGCGGCACCCGCTCATGCGACGGATGAACGCGGCCGTTAACGATTGCGGCGGCGACACTTTTCATCTGCTCGGGCGGGATCAGTTTGTTGGAATTGACGAAGGCGTCGCTCTCCAGAACGCTTTTGCGGGCCGGCGGGAAGAACTGGGCCATGATCGCCACGTTGTCCTTGCTGGTCATTTCGGCAACCAGTTGAGCGGCGAGGTCCTTGTTCTTGCCCGATTCAAAGACCGTTAGGGCGGCCTGGCCGATGACCGGAGCCTCACCGGCCGGTCCCGAGGGCAGGGGCGCGATGCCCCATTTGAAGCCCGCCTCCGGCATCTTCGACGCTCGCGAGATCTGGTTTATGGTCATCGCGGAATTGCCTGAGAAGTAATCGCCCTGTTCTCCAGGCGGCACAATCGACTTGTCCTTGAACACCATGTCATGAAGTTGCTTGACCGCAGCCACCGCTTCCGGTTTGTCCAGGCCGCACTGGCCGTTCGCCCACAGCTCTCCGCCATAGGCGCGCACGGGCGGCAGCAGGGCGTGCGTCATCCGCGATGCGTAGCCTTCGCCGTCCTTGAACTCAAAGCCCCATTTTCCGGGATTGGCCTCGGTGATCTTCTTGGCGACCTCCTGAAATTTCTGCATGTTCCACTCGCCCTTTGCAGCGAGCTGATTGGGATCTTCGAGACCCGCTTTGTCGAACATGTCCTTGTTGTAGTAGATCAGGAACGGCGAGGTCGAGAACGGCACGCCGTAGACCGTGCCGTCCTTCTGCCAAAGCGCCATCGCCGGCTGGGAGAAATCGTCGAAATTGTATCCCTCGGTCGCCTTGAGCGTCGGGCCGATGTCCATCAGCAGCCCAGCGTTCTCGAATGCCGGTGCCGCATCTTCCATCATCCAGGCGACGTCCGGGGCGTTGCCGCCGGCGACCTGGAAGGTAAGCTTCTGGGTATAGTCCGCGACCGGAACCGTCTCGAACTTCACCGTGACGCCCGGATGCTTGGCGATGAAGCCCGCGGCGATGCCGTTTAACATCTTGAGATGGGCCTCGCTGCCGGTCCATACGGTTACCCGGAGTTCCTGAGCCAGCGCCAGGGTCGACATGGCGCACAGGGCCAGGGTCGAAACTGCGAGCTTCATTGCGGTCTTCATGGTCTCCTCCAAAACGCTGATGGTCCAATCAACAACTGCGAATGCGATCTGAGTGGCCTGGCAAGCAGCGGCGTCTTGTCATGCCGTCACTCCGGGCGAGACGCCGGGTGCGTCGCCAATCGTCCAGCCGCCATCGACGGGGATGTCGGCTCCAGTGATGTAGCGGGCAGCATCGCTGCACAAGAAAACGAAAGCTCCGACGAGGTCGTCGGCCTGGCCGTGGCGGCCGGCGGGAATTTTTGCCGCAACCGCCTTGCGGAAAGCGGCGTCCCGGTAGCGCTCGGCCATAGCCTCCGTCTCGATGGCGCCAGGCGATACCACATTCATTGTGACGCCATGCTGCGCTACATCCCGTGCGATGGCGCGCACTGCCGTCAGTTGCGCCGCCTTCAGTGACGCGTAGACGACTGTTTCGGCGCGTGGGCGCGTGGCCATGACGCTGCCGGTAGCAACCACGCGTCCCCATCCGCGCTTCGCCATGGCTGGAACAAGCCGCGCAGCCAAGGTGAGCAGCGCTGTGAAGTTTGCCGCGACATGCACCTGTATATGTGCCTCGTCGACCTCGCCCCATGCACGGCGTCGTTCGATAGCACCATTCGAGATCAAGATGTTGATGGGGTCGGCACTGGAGGCGACTTCGTCCGCAAAAGCCGACATCGCTTTGCCGTCTGTAAAATCGACCTCAAAGATGGCGGTGCCATCGCCGATGGCGGCCGCCGTGTCGCGCGCGCCAGCGGCGTCGCCGAAATGATGCAGCGCGACTGACGCTCCATGCTGGGCGAGGGCAATCGCAACCGCCCGACCGATACCGGAACTGGCGCCGGTCACCAGCGCCCGCCGGCCAGCGAGGGAGAAACGGTCGTGACTCAAGCCGACTGCCCTCCGAGTTTGCCGGCCACCTCGAGCGAGGCAATGTCGGCAGCGTCAAAGTGCTCGTGAATGCGCCGGTCGGCGAGGTTGGTGTCGCCCGCTGCGATCGCATCGTAGATTGCCTGGTGCCGTTCGACGGTGGCCAGCCAATCCGCGTTTGTGCGATTGGAGCGCCGCGAGAACAGCTCCGAAACCTCCCGCTGGACCGACCGCATACCTTCCATCTGGATGCGGATCATGGCGTTGCCCGTGGCCATGGCAAGGCCGAGGTGGAACTGTATGTCGGCTTCGGTGAAATCGCCGGGCTTACCAATGCCGGCGTGCATGTCGAGCACGGCCTGGCGCATTACTTCCAATCCTCTCGGATCGCGGCGCTCGGCGGCGAGCCGGGCGATGCCCACCTCGATGACGCGGCGCATTTCGTTGGCTTCCTGAAGCCGCGTCAGGCTGGAGCGGACCGCATAGGCGTAGATACGGTCCATCGGTTCGCCGCTGAGCGCCTTGGCGCGGGCGACCTTCCCCTGCTGCGTCGATACCAGACCTGCGCTGGTTAACTGGCGCAGCGCCTCACGCGCGATCGGCTTGGAGACGCCGAATTCCCTGGCGATCTCGCCCTCCGGCGGCAGCGCCTCGCCCGGGGCAATGCGTCCGTCGAACAGGGCCGCGGCGATGGCATCCGAGACGCCGTCCGCCAGGCGGGAAGGGCTCGCGAGTTTTGCGGCGAAAATCGACTTGCGTTCGGCGTCTGCGGGCATTCGGCATCCTCTCAACGGCTGCCTAGCACAATTGCAGCCAACATAGCAACTAAGTTTGCCAGTTGCTATGTTGCGACGTTGGCGCTATGAGAAATCGTCCGAAGGAGGAAGTCTGGAGTCGATGCGCGGGAGCGATCCAATCGTGGCGGAGTCGTTGAAGATTGCCGAGGTGATTGCTCATCCCCTCAGCCAGACGCTGCCCAAGCCTACGGTCACGTCCTGGGGCGTTTATGAAAAGGTTTCGCTGGTTCTTGTTGAGGTGCGTACGACCGAGGGTATCGTCGGCGTCGGCGAAACCCTGGCGCGGTTCTCACCCAAGGCCTATGTCGAATTGATCGAAGGCTCGCTGACGCCGCGCCTTCTCGGCCAGGACGCGCGCAACATCGGCGCTCTGTGGCAGTCAATGCGCCGCGCGCTGTCGGGCAGGGCGGGGGGCATGCTGATTGAGGCCATCGCCGGCGTGGACATTGCGCTTTGGGATATCCTTGGCAAGGCGGCCGGGCAGCCGGTCGCGAAGCTTCTTGGGGGCGTTGGACGCGATCGCATTGACGTTTACGCCGCCGCTGTCAATTGGGTCGACGACAAGGCCGCCGACGCTGAACTCGATCGCTATGTTGACGAGGGCTTTACGCGCATCAAGGTGAAGATAGCGCGGCCTGTGCGTGACGCCTGCAAACGTATCGAGCGCATCCGCAAGCGGGCCGGCGACGTGATCGGGCTCTGTGTCGACGCAAACTGGGCCTACAATCTGGATGAGGCTGTCGAGGTCGGCAGTGCGCTTTCGGCATACGGCTATTTCTGGTTCGAGGAGCCGCTGCAGCCGGAGAACGAGCAGGGTTACGAAGAACTGCGCCGGCGCTGTGACGTGCCGCTGGCTGCAGGCGAAAGCAATTTCACCCTCGACCAGGCGCAACGCCTGATCGCCAATCGGACGCTGTCCGTGCTGCAACCAGACGTAGCGCGCGCGGGCGGCATCACGGAGACACGTCGCATGGCGGATTACGCCGCCGCCCATGACATCCGCTATGCGCCGCACATCGGCATGTCGGGCATCGTCTGCGAGACCGCGAGCGTCCATCTGGCTGCAGCGATGCCGAACTTCGCCGTCATGGAATGCGAATGTGACGCCAGTCCGTTCAAGACGAGTTTGGCCGATCTCGCTCCCGGGTGCCGCCGGCAGAAGAGCGGAACGCTCGACGTCCCGGATCGGCCGGGACTCGGCATCGAAATCGACTGGGATGCCGTCAAGAAACTAAAAGCCGAATGAGGCCGACGACCAGATGAAAATCCAGGCTCCGAACCCACCCGATACCTTGACAGAGGCGATGCGGCTGGCGCTGCTGCGCGCCGATCCGGCGCTCAGCCGCTTCGACCCGCTGCCGCGGATTCTGTCGTTCGACGATTTCTCGCGTGGCCACTGCGGTTGGTCGCAGCTTGTCGGCAACTACGAGGACGATCTTGACACCATGCTGCCCGGTTACGCGCAGCATACAAGCGCAATGCTGTCGACGCTCGGACACTGGGATGCCGGCTCGCACGGGGGAATGGGCTCTTCCTACGCCTTGAAGGTCGCAACACGTCCGGTGCCTGGCGCACGCAACGTCGCCATCAAACGCCACACGTTCAGGAAACGCGGGCCGATCCGTTTCGAAATGTATTTTACCTTCAAGCCTGAGGCCAGCGAGCTGAAACTGTCCGAGACCGATGTGCGCTCCGTCGGCTTCCTGTTCGACCTGCAGGGTGGAGACAAAGACAGCCATGACGACCGCGTCATGCCGCATCTGCGCTTCCTGAATGCGCTCGACGGCCAACATCTGCAAAAATGGCAATACAAGCGTGAGACCGAGAGAATCATCCCGATCGGCACCGACAACAAGACGATCAGCCACTACCATCTGGCGTCGGAGAACTGGCTCGATCTTCCCGGTGGATCGCAGCGCCTCTGCTACAACGAGGTCCCCACCAAGGTGAACTGGACCTATCTGTGCTTCGACTTCGACCTGGAATCGATGACGGCGCTCGGGCTGCGCTGCAACGATCGCAGCTTCGATCTCTCGGGGTTCGATTCGATCCGCATTCCGGCGATGAAGAACCTTTGGTGCATGCTCAACTTCGCCCTGTTCGCGGAAACCGACGTTGCCAAACGCGCCTTCCTCTACGTCGACTCCATTTGCATTTCAGGAGACTTCTGATGCTGCCCGAGAACTTCACCGCGGTCGTCTCGCGCAATGAATGCTGGCGTGGTGAAGCCGCCAGCGAGCCCTATGAGGCAGGGTGGGCGCGCGAGGCGATTTTCTTCGTGCGCGCGCTTAAAGAACCTGTCGGACCCACTACGACGGCGTGGATTGAGGTTTCGCCGGACGGAATGCGTTGGCTGCGCGAAGGCACCGAATTTCCAATGCCGGACAAACGCGACGGCGTGGCAATGGCGCGGCTCGCCCATTTCGGCAACTGGCTGCGTGTCGCGGCGCATTTCGATGATGGTGCGGAATGTACAGTGCTGGTGACGCTGCATCTGAAGGCCTGAATCCAGCGCCTCGCCAGAGGCTCTGCCTGTGGCCGGCTAATCCCGCTTGTTCTCGGAGAAACCATGACTGACGCATACGCCACATTCGCCCAAGACAGCTTTGCCGGCAGAACCGTGCTGGTGACCGGCGCCGCGAGCGGCATGGGTTTCGAGACCGCCCGTGCATTCCTTTCCAAGGGGGCCGAGGTCGTGCTCTGCGACCGCGATGCGGAGGGCCTCAGCAAGCGTCACGACGAACTGAAAGGAATAGGCGCATCGTCGCATGAGGTGGTGGCCGACATGGGCGATCCCAACAGCATTAGGCGTATGTTCGACTATTGCGACGCCAATCTGGCGCGGCTCGACAATGTCGTCACCTGCGCCGCGATCATTACCGCCAAGAGAATCCCGGAACAGGATTGGGCGCACTGGCAGCGTGTGCTCGGCGTCAATCTGCTGGGCACCTTCTTCACCGTTCAGGGGGCCGTGCAGCGCATGCAAGGCAGTCCCAACGGTGGAAACATTGTCTGCGTGGCTTCTGACGCTGGCGTGCACGGTGGCGGTGGCCTCATCGCCGACACGGCCTATGCAGCTTCAAAGGCCGGCACGCTGTCGCTGGTGAAGTCCGTTGCGCGCGAGCTGGCGGGAAAGAAAGTGCGCATCAACGCCCTCAATCCAGGGCCGACCGATTCGCCGATGCACTCGCATGTCGATCAGGCCCTCAAGGATCGCATCGCAGCCAACCTGCCGATTCGCCGCATGGGCCAGCCCGATGACATGGCTGCCGCGATCCTGTTCCTCTGTTCCGATGCCGCAAGTTTTATCTACGGCGCGGCGCTCGACGTGGATGGTGGCTCGATGTTCCGCTGAGCAGCGTGCAACGGCCAAGGCCTTCAGACGCCCTACGCGGCTCTCAGTCGCTTTGGCCAGAAGTCCGCCCAACGAGACGCAAGCTGCCGCCAAGATCGATACGGACCTTGAGGTCAGGCATCCCGGAGCGTTCCGGCCGGTCGCTTAAGTTGGGCGTGTTCACGCGGCAAGAGCAGTTCTCCGGCTCCGCCACCACTCGATGCGTGTTGCGACGGCTGCCCTTAAGGCTACTTCCGAGTCGAGTGCTCCTTTGATCTCATTATGAAATTCCGTCCGATGGCGCTACCATCGAGGGGGAGATTTATTATAGATTTCAGTGAGTTAACCAGATTTTGGTAGCGGGAGAGGGACTTGAACCCCCGACCCCAGGATTATGATTCCCGTGCTCTAACCAACTGAGCTACCCCGCCAGGGCGGCGAAAGGCCCGAAATCCGCCTTAAATCAGAAGGCATGTCGAAGCGTTCGCCAAGGTCGGGCGGATATAAGGTTGGGAGGCCAAGCCTGTCAAGCATCGATGCAGCCGGCATATTGGCATATTCTATCGCTTCGGGCCGGATATCGGAATCGATTTCGGAAAGCACGGTGCGAAGGGTCAAAGTCATGAGGTGAGAACTTTGTGCGTCCAAGCGGACGTGCGTCGCTCCAATGGGCGAAAAGCTCTACCGGGCAGGAATTTGAGCTGAAATGCCGGGGTTGAGTTCGGCGGAGTGCGCCGCTATGTCTCGGCCACGAAATTCTAGAGTTGGAATTGATGAAACCGCGCATTGCAGTCCTCGGTTGCGGATACTGGGGCAGCAACCACATCCGCACCCTCAAGGCGCTCGGCGCGCTTCACGCGGTCTCGGACGTCAACCCAGCCCGCGCTGAAGGCTTCGCCAGTGAACAGGATTGCCTGGCGATCGAGCCGGAGGCGCTGTTTGCTCGAAAAGACATCGACGCCATCGTCATGGCGCTGCCGCCGCAGTTCCACGCCGATATGGCGGTGCGCGCCGTCCAGGGCGGCAAGGACGTGCTGGTGGAAAAGCCAATCGCGCTGACGGTGACGGATGCCGAGCGTTCGGTAAAGGCGGCGGCCGACAATGGCCGCGTCTTCATGGTCGGCCATGTGCTGCGCTTTCATCCAGCCTTCGAGACGTTGAAGGCGCTGATCGACAATGGCGAGCTCGGCGAGGTCCGCTATATACATTCGCACCGGCTCGGGCTCGGCAAGTTCCACACCGAGAACGACGCGCTGTGGGATCTGGCGCCGCACGATCTGTCGATGATCCTGGCCATCACGGGCACGGAGCCGATCGAGGTGCGCGGCGAAGGGGCAGCGCTCCTCGACAATCTCAGTGATTTCGCGCATCTGCATATGCGCTTTCCCAACGGCCTGCGCAGCCATCTCTTCGCGTCGCGGCTCAATCCTTACCGCGAACGGCGGCTGACCGTGGTCGGCACCAAGGCGATGGCGGTGTTCGACGATGTCGAGCCGTGGGAGCGCAAGCTCGCCGTCTACCGCCACGCGGTGTGGCAAGACAGCGGCCAATGGGCCTTCACCACCAACGAGCCGTCCTACGTGGCGGTGGGCGAGGGCATGCCGCTGACGCGAGAGCTCGAGCATTTCATCCAGTGCATCGAGACGCGGGCAGAACCGCGCACCGGCGGCGAGGAAGCCATCAGGGTGCTGCGCATCCTGACCGCTGGCACGATTACCCACACCGGATCGTCTTCCCGAGAGAAAAGCGCCGCTGTATTAGAGCCTGATCCATCCCGATAGAATCGGGATCACCGTCTATTCGGCAGGAACCTGCGCCGGCCGGGCCGCCAGCCGCGTCAGCATAGCCTCAGCCTCGGCGCCTCGCTCGGAACGCTCGATGAAGCCGCCGCCGAACACGCGAGCCTCGTTGCCGTCGTCGGAATAGAGCACGCAGGCCTGGCCGGGCGCGATGCCGGACTCACCGTCGACCAGCTCCACCGTAGTGACGCCGGCGCTGTGATGCAGCACCGCCGGGCGCGGCGGGCGTGTCGAGCGGACCTTGGCGAAAAGCTCCAGCCCGGCCGCCGGGATGTCGGACAGCGCAGCGTCGCCCAGCCAGTTCATGTCGCGCAAATAGATCTTGTGCGTCTCCAGCGCCTCGCGCGGGCCAACAACGACGCGGGCCCGGTCGGCGTCGAGATGGACGACGTAGAGCGGCTCGCCCGAGGCGATGCCGATGCCGCGGCGCTGACCGATCGTGTAGCGCAAAATGCCTTCATGGCGGCCGAGCACGCGGCCGTCGATATGGACGATATCGCCCGGATTGGCAGCAGTCGGCTTCAGCTTGGCGATGATGTCTGAATATTTGCCCTGCGGCACGAAGCAGATGTCCTGGCTGTCGTGCTTGGCGGCGACCGTCAGTCCCATTTCCTCGGCGATAGCACGAACCTGCGGCTTCGACAGGCCGCCGAGCGGAAAGCGCAGATAATCGATCTGCGCCTGGGTGGTGGCGAACAGGAAATAGCTCTGGTCGCGGTCCGCGTCGACCGGCCGGTACAGTGCGCGATGGGCGCCATTGGCGCCGGAGCGAATGTAATGGCCGGTGGCCAGCGCGTCGGCGCCAAGCTCCTTGGCGGTCGTCAGAAGGTCGGCGAACTTCACCGTCTGGTTGCAGGAAACGCAAGGGATCGGCGTTTCGCCGGCCACATAGCTCTCGGCGAAGGGGTCGATCACCGCCTTGCGGAAGCGCTCCTCGTAATTGAGCACATAATGCGGAATGCCGAGCGTCTCGGAGACGCGACGGGCATCGTCGATGTCCTGGCCGGCGCAGCACGAGCCGGCCCGGTGCGTTGCCGCGCCATGGTCGTAGAGCTGTAGCGTTACGCCGACGACATCATAGCCTTCGCGCTTCAAAAGGCCGGCAACGACCGACGAATCGACTCCGCCCGACATGGCGACAACGATGCGGGTATCTTCGGGACGTCGGGGAAGGTCGAGGCTGTTCATGGTTCTTTCGTTCTGCATGCGCCTGGACGACGGCGCTTGAATGCCAATGGCCGGAATATAGGTCAAGCTTTCCAGGTACGCCAGCTTCGCGAACTGGCCGATTTTTTTGAACGGATGCGGCGCTTGCCGGCAGATATCTCAAATGCCGACGAAAAGACTAACGCGGCGTTCATGATCCTTACCTAGCTATTAGGGTCTGCTTAGGCAATTTTTAAAGCTGTGGCGGTAATGTGGTGGGGATTGGGTCTTTGAGTTTTTAGTAGAGAGTACGATGACCGATCTTGTTAGACCGCGAGTCAAATATGTTATCGGGCCTGACGGCAGCCCTCTTACGATTGCCGATCTGCCGCCGACGAACACACGCCGCTGGGTTATCCGACGCAAGGCGGAAGTGGTGGCGGCTGTGCGCGGCGGGCTTTTGAGCCTCGAAGAGGCGTGCCAGCGCTACAAGCTGACCACCGAGGAATTCCTGTCCTGGCAGGCGTCGATCGACGAATATGGCCTTGCCGGGCTGCGCACGACGCGCATCCAGCAATATCGGCATTAAGGCTGGTTCGAGGACGTCAAAAGGCGCGATAATCCGCGCCCTTTTGTTTTGCCGGAACGGTTTTCTCTGCTTCAGGCCGTCAGCACCACCTTGCCGATCGGCCTGGTGGCGAGAAAGGCATGGGCAGCGCCTGCTTCTTCGAGCGGAAAGGCCCTTGCCACATGGGCGGCAAGCTTTTTCGCTTCGATAAGCTTGCCAAGTTCTACAAGGCCTGCGCGGTCGGGCACGACGGACATCCGCTCGACGCGGATATCTTGCGCCTTGGCTTCTGCCTTTGTGGTGTCGCTGACATCGAGCAATGACACCAGCACGCCGCCGGCCTTGAGAACCTTCAGCGAGCGCTGCGCATGATCGCCGCCAAACATCTCCAGGACGAGGTCGATGTCATGGGCCTTGTCGACGAAATCATCCTTTGTGTAATCGATCACTTCGTCGGCTCCCAGCGAGCGTGCGAAGTCGAGCTTTTCAGGGCTCGCGGTGGCGACGACATAAGCGCCGCGCGCCTTGGCGATCTGCACCGCCAAATGCCCGACGCCACCGGCCGCCGCGTGGATCAATACGCGCTGGCCTTGTTCGAGCCCGCCATGGCGAACCAGACCTTGCCAGGCCGTCAGGCCGGCCAGCGGCAGTGCCGCGGCATGGAGGTGATCGATGCCTTTCGGCTTCGGCGCGATCTCGTCCGCCGGGACGGCGGTCAATTCGGCATAGGCGGCCGCCTGCTTGGGAAAGCGCGGCATTCCGAATACGGCGTCGCCGACCTTGAGGCCGATTACGCCAGACCCCAGCGCCTCAACGGTTCCCGAAACGTCCCAGCCGAGGATGAAGGGCGGCTCGCCGAGCAGCGGATAGCGGCCGGCGCGAACCGCGCCATCGACTGGATTGATGCCGGAGGCGCCGACGCGGATAAGCACCTCGCCGGCGTTGGGCGACGGTGCGGGACGGTCGGCAATGACGAGGACTTCGGGTCCGCCGACGGAATTCTGGATAACGGCACGCATTGGGAGGCTCTCCTGCTTGTTGGTGTGCCACTATCATTTGGATAGTAATATCCGCTTGTCTAGTATGTACCTTTTCGATATATAGGCACCTTATGGATAGCGAAGATAAATCCCCATTTGGCTACGACGCATTCCGGCGGACGTGCCCCTCGCACACCGTGCTTGAAATGCTCGCCAGCAAATGGGTCTATCTGGTGATCTGCGCGTTGCGCCGGGGCCGGCTGCGCAACGGCGAATTGGCGCGCAAGCTCGAAGGCATTTCTCCGAAAATGCTGACGCACACGCTGCGCGTGCTTGAGCGCGATGGCCTGGTGCGGCGCGAGATCTTTCCGGTTATCCCACCGCGGGTCGAATATGAATTGACCGAGCTCGGCCAGAACCTGGCGGGGCTGCTCAATCAGATCAGGTCCTGGTCAGAGCAGCATGCTCCCGACATCAAGGATGCCCGGGCGCGGGCGGTCGCGGAACATGAAGGGGATTTGGTGGCGTAAGCCTGCTGACGGCCCGGTATGAGCGGCGACGTTCCAGATGAGCAACGCCCGGATCGCTGGGCTTTGATTGGCCCTTAAAGCCTTGTTTTCAGCCGATCATGGCGCTGCGGCCGCCGGTCTCGGCGTCGCGGATCTTGGTGTCGCGCGATTCGAGCATTTCCGCTTTGGAAAGCTCCGCTTCGGCTTCGCCGAGCAGTGATTCGGCGACGCTTCGTTGCTGGGCGAGGTCGCTTTGCGAATTTCTGAGGTTGTCGCGGCGCAGGCGCGCTGCCTTGGCGAAGGTCGGATAGGCAAAATGGTTGATGTCGGTGATGCCGGCTTTCTTTTCTTCGGCAGTGATCTGAAGCTCCAGTTCGACAGCCATGCGCTCGAATTCAGCGATCATCATGTCGAGTTGCAGCAATTGCCGCCTCTTCTCGTTCACCTGAAACTGCTTCAGCCGAACGAGGTTTTCACGTGACTTCATGATTCGGTACTCCTGGAAACGCACACCTGCACATATCGCCCAATCCACCTGGCAAACCTCAGGCTTCACCCGTTTCCACCGACTTTACCGGAACTATGGGAAACAAATTCCTAAAGTTTTTTTCCGGCGGTAACCATTCGTTTACGGGCATTGTTAATCATACGGCTCAGGACTTAAGGCGGGGTAAAAATTCCGGCTCTCGATACGGAAACGCGGCCGACGAGTCCCTGGAGTCACTTAGTCTGGCTTTTTAATGTTCTGCATTAGCGGTTTGGTTCTGTGATTCATTATTAAATTCAACAAGGTGTAGAAAGGGGTTAAAAAATCTGGTACCGTCAACGGCACGGAATTAGGTTTTGTTAACCATTCGATGGCAGCCTCTGCTCAGGCAATCACTGCTCCGGTCCTGGACGGGTCGTGAAATGGTCCGGCAGCAGAAAAGGGGAATGAAATGCGTGTTCTGCTGATAGAAGATGACAGTGCGACCGCACAAAGCATCGAGTTGATGCTGAAATCGGAAAGTTTCAATGTCTATACGACCGATCTTGGCGAAGAAGGGGTCGATCTAGGCAAGCTCTACGACTACGACATCATCCTTCTCGACCTCAATCTCCCCGATATGTCGGGATATGAGGTCTTGAGAACACTTCGCCTTTCGAAAGTGAAGACGCCTATCCTTATCCTCTCCGGCATGGCCGGCATCGAGGACAAGGTACGCGGCCTCGGCTTCGGCGCAGACGACTACATGACCAAGCCGTTCCACAAGGACGAACTGGTCGCCCGCATCCACGCTATCGTGCGGCGCTCCAAGGGCCATGCCCAGTCGGTGATCACCACTGGCGACCTGGTGGTCAATCTCGATGCCAAGACCGTTGAGGTCGGTGGCCAGCGCGTGCATCTGACCGGCAAGGAATATCAGATGCTGGAGCTGCTCTCGCTGCGCAAGGGCACCACGCTTACCAAGGAAATGTTCCTCAACCACCTTTACGGCGGCATGGACGAACCGGAGCTGAAGATCATCGACGTCTTCATCTGCAAGCTGCGCAAGAAGCTCGACGCTGCTTCCGGCGGCCAGAATTACATCGAGACGGTTTGGGGTCGCGGCTATGTGCTGCGCGAGCCGGAAGATATCCGCGTCAGCGCCTGAGCCGACAACGCCGATCCGATCGATTTTTCCGACAAAAATCCGGCTTCGGCCGGATTTTGCGTTCATGTCGCAGATATTAGAGCGCCGATTTCCCGGATCATGCGCGAGGGGTTCGGCGAATCAGGCTGCAACGGTCAAGGTGCGGAAGCGCTCGAGAAGTTGCGGCCGATTGAACGGCTTCAGCAGATAGCCTTGAGCGCCGGCGCGCTTTGCCCGCATGATCGAAGCGACGTCGACCTCAACCAGCGAAATCAGGATCTGGGGCTGAACCGGGCTTTCCATGGCGCGCACGCGGCGGATGACGTCCACCGCCTGCATGTCCGGCAACGCGCCGTCGATGACGATGATGTCCGGCATGTCGGCAGTGCACATCTCGACCGCATCAAATCCGCTGGCGGCTTCGATGACCAGCATGTCGGACCCACCCAGGATGCGCTTTGCAACCTTCCTGATGACGCTCGAATCGTCGATGAACATGCAGCGTTTCATTTCCGGGCCCTCTTTGCCATGCGGCAATCCGGCAGCGTCGCGGTACTGAAGGGCACTGTAGGTCAATCCGGTAAAGAAGCCGAAAAGCCATTAGGTAAAATTTTTGCAAGAACGGCTTATACAGAAACTACTTGGTCGATGCTTCATCCGATCTAGGTGGGAAGACTCATTTCGTTCGACTGTGGTGGAGTAGTAAATATTGTCTAGAAAAATACTTATCTGTCCTTTTCGGCCAGCTTGGCTGCCTCAGGCAACCGAAAGCACGATTTCTTCCGCGGTCGCGTGGATCGATATCGTCATATTGGCCTCGCGCGCCAGAAGCAGTGTGTAATAGGGCTGCACCGAATGCGCGTCGATCGGCTCCTCAGGCTTGTTGCCGGAATGAAGTTCCAGGAATTTGGGCGGCACGCGCAGCATCGGACCGCTCGCGGCAAGCGCAAAGCGTGGTTCGGTGTCGAGGTTTTCAAGCGTGACCGTAAGCTTGCCACCACGCGGGATGGCGGCGTTGGCGACGAGAATGAGATTAAGCAGCAGCTTGACCTTGTTCTTGGGCAGCAGTGCGCGGGTTCCGTTCCAGACCAGTTCCGGCTTCTCGTTCTTCAGGAAGGCGATCGCTACGGCCTCGGCGTCTCCCGTGTCGATCATCATGCCGGCAGAGCCGGCCGCGCCGAAGGCGATGCGGGCGAATTGCAGGCGGGCCGAAGCGTTTCTGGCGCTCTGGCGAATCAACTTCATGGCGTCTTCGTCGGCGCCGCCTTCATCGAGCAGCTCGAGCCCGTTGTTTATGGCGCCGACTGGCGAAATGATGTCGTGGCAGACCCGGCTGCACAAAAGCGCTGCGAGATCGGGTGCGGAAAGGGTGAAAAGCTCGGCCATCGGCGAAAGTCCCTGCAAAATTTCACTAAAAAATGGCCGGGCGATCGATGATCACGCCTGCCCACACGAATCACGCTCTCTCCCAAGGCCTACTGAATACACAGCGCCTGAGCGTGCAGCAACAAATCCGGAATTGTCGTTATCGAAAATGGTGTGTTCACGCAGGGTGCGGATACTGCGCGGGCGACGCGAAACCGGCTCGAACCAGCCTTCTAACCGCCATCTTCATGTGAAAGCTTAATGGTTGAAAAAGGATTACGGCATAGTTTGCCCATAACAGCCATCCTTAACGGCCGCCAAAGAGCCGCACGGATGCGAGGCGTCGGCGAAGGTGCTCCCTGACGGAGATTGGAAGCATGTATTCCCGATACTACGACCGGAGCCTTTTCCGTGTCATCTCAATGGCGATCGCTCTCGTGGGCCTTGTCGTCTTTTCAACCTCGGCTTCGCGGGCCCAGGAATATACCTCTCAGGAGATCGTCGATTCCGGTCATAAATTCTTCGGCGCGACGTCGGGCGGGCTCGCTACCGTCGTCGAGAAGATTTTCGCCTCCTACGGCCTGCCCAATGGCTATTTGCTTGGCGAAGAGGGCTCGGGCGCGCTGATCGGTGGCCTGACCTATGGCGAAGGCACGCTCTACACCAAGAATGCCGGTGATCACAAAGTGTTCTGGCAGGGCCCGTCGCTTGGCTGGGATTTTGGCGGCGAAGGCTCGCGGGTGATGATGCTGGTCTATAATCTCGATGATGTGAACAGCCTCTACAATCGTTTCGGCGGCGTTGCCGGCTCGGCCTATATCGTGGCTGGCGTCGGCTTCAACGTGATGAAAAACAACAATGTGCTGCTGGTGCCGATCCGTACCGGCGTCGGCGCCCGGCTTGGTGTCAATCTCGGCTATCTCAAGCTTACCCAGCGCGCCACCTGGAATCCGTTCTGAGCAAGCGGTTGCCTCGCGATCTCGATTGGTTCCAGGGTTGACGATCTGGACATTGCTGCGGCAGACCCTTGCCGCAGCACTGGAATTCCGTCATGCGAACGTGGCACAGTCCATAACGGTTGTTTGCCGTCCATAACGGATAGTCACCTTGGTTCAGTCGGTCCTGTTCTTTGTCCTCGGCTTTCTCTGCGCCGGCTTTCTGGCGCTGATGATTGCCCCGGCCATCTGGCGGCGGGCCGTGATGCTGACGCGCAAACGCGTCGAGGGCTCGATGCCGCTGACACTGGCCGAGATCCAAGCGGAGAAGGATCGCATCCGCGCCGAGTTCGCCATGTCGACGCGCCGGCTTGAGATGACCGTCAAATCGCTGCGCGAGAAATCGGCCGAACAGCTTGTAGAGATCGGCCGCGGCCGCGAGGCACTGAAGGAACTGGCGGTCGAGCGGAAGGACAAGGAACAGGCCCTTTCCGAACTCGAGGCCAAGGGCAAAGAATTTCGGCAGCGCCAAGACCAGTTGCAGCTTTTGTCGGATCGGCTCGCTCAAGCCGAGCATGCCCTGGAAAGGCGTGTGCTCGAGCTGAAAAAGCTGGAGCACATGTATGACGACGCCAGCTTTTCTTCCAGCAGCCGCCAGATCGAACTTGTGGCACGCGAATCCGAGCTGCAAAAGCTGGCCGACGACATTTCGGTGCTGCGCGGCCAACGCAAGGAAGCCGACAGGCGCCAACAGGAGATCGCGGCCGAGAGCAAGGCCGTGCGAGACGCGTTGAAGGCCGAAAAGAAAAGGACCGGCGAACTGGTCAAGAAGGTCGAGCGCCTGCTCGCCACGCTTGCCGATCGCGAGGACAAGCTTGACCGCCGCGAAAAGGAAATCGCGCGGCTTCGCGAAAAGTCGAAAGGCGAAAGCGTGGAAAACGCGTCGGCGGTGCGTCTCGTCGGAGTGCAAGGCAGTCAGGTCGATGCGGCCGTCAAGGGCGACCAAGACATCGAAAAAGCCATCGCCAAGCTCGACAGCGACCGGGAGCGGTTGGAGGCGAGGCTGACGGAACTGGCCCGCGAGAACAAGAAACTGAAAACGGATATTGCCGCCTTCGAGGCGTCCAAATCGGAAGGCGGCAGCGATGCGCGCCGCGCCAGCGCTGCGTTGCGCGAGCAGATGAGCGACCTGGCGGCGCAGGTCGTCGCCCTGACGGCGAAGCTCGACGGGCCGGATTCGCCGATCGCAAAGGTTCTTGCGGCACCCAAGCAATCGGGAAGCGGTGAACGCAGCCTTGCCGATCGCGTGCGGGCGCTGCAGAAGGCCGAGTCGGCGCATTGAACCCAGGCAGTGATGCTGACCTCTGCGGCTCAGGTCCTGCCTGCCGAAAAATGATGCAAGGCGATGGCTGACGCGGCGGCGACATTCAGGCTGTCGAAGCCTTCTGCCATATCGATCCGCACCGTCCGCAGGCGGGCGAGCAGGCTCTCAGGCAGGCCTTCGCCTTCGGTGCCGAGATAGAGCGCCAGCCGTTCGGTCCTTTTCGCATTACGGATCTCGGTTCGCCCGCGTGGCGACAAAGCGAACTGGCCGAAGCCCAGCCGGTCGAGCGCTGCGGTGAAGCCGCCGGTCTCAGTGAAGGAGGCGAAGGGAACTTTCAGCGCGGCGCCGACCGAGACGCGGATCGCCTTGCGGTACAGCGGATCGCAGCAGGTCGTGTCCAGAAACACCGCATCGGCGCCGAAAGCAGCGGCATTGCGAAAGATCGAGCCCATATTGTCATGGTTGGCGATGCCGACCAGCACGACGATCAACGCACGGGCGGGCAGGGTGTCCAGCAAGGCCTCGGCAGGCTGCGCCGCACCCTTGCGGCCGATCGCCAATATGCCGCGATGCATGTGAAAACCGGCAATCCTGTCCATGACCTCGCTGGTCGCCACATAGATCGGAAGGTCCGCGGGCGCCCGGCGCAGGGTTGCATCGAGGCCGGCCAGCCGGTTTTCGAGTATGAGCACCGATTCGGCCGTGAAGCGTTCGACGGCGAATAGCATTTCGAGCACCACCTTGCCTTCGGCAATGAAGCGGCCTTGCCGGCCGGCAAGATCGCGCTCGCGGATATCGAGATAGGCGGAGACGCGCGGGTCTTGCGGGTCGTCGATATGAATGGGACGCATGCGTTCCTCGGCAGACGAAATAGGGTCAGCGAGGGAAGGCGAACTTGGGCCGGCCGGTCAAGTCCCGGAGCGACGCAGGCGGTACGCCATCTGCGACAGCTCACCCTCGCCGAAAATCCCGTCCAGCGTGTTGAGAAGTTCGCGCACGGCATCGGATTTACAGGAATAGTAGATCATCTGCCGGTCGCGCCGGGTCTCGACGAGATCGAGCGCCCGCAGTTTGGCCAGATGCTGTGACAGGGCGGATTGGCTGAGCAGAACCTTCTCGGCGATAGCGCCGACCGACATTTCACCATCGGCCAGATAGTTCATGATCAACAGTCGTTTCTCGTTGCCCATCAGCGTCAGAAACGCAGCCGCTGATTCGGCGTTGGCGATTAGCTTTTTCGAGACCATTGATCCCCCATACCTTCCTGCTCATCCGGCGCTATGGGGGCAATAGCGTCTGATTCCATAGACTCACTCGCGAATGTGCGCTGACGATTCAACGCTACCGGGAAAGGGTAGAACATTTCACTCAAACCTCAAGACTTGCTTTCGACCCGACGCGATTAACTGTCGGACTGTGTTTCGTCTGCCACTCGGCCGGTCTTTGCCATGTCGACCAGAACATGCCTGAGCTCACGCGCCGTCCTCAGTGGCTCGGAGAAAAAGACCCGGCAGACATCGTCGCCCAACGCCAGGTCCATGCCGTCGGCGTCGAAGCCGGTGATGATCCAGCCGTCGCCTGCGGCCTCGGCGAAATGGCGGGCGTAGACGGCAATTGCATCGCCATGGTCGGCATTCATGTGGTCGAGGGCGGATTGTTCGCCAGCGGCAAGCTCTTCGACGATCGGCGCGGTCATGACCAGATCGGTGCGCTCTAGCAAGTAGGCCTTGCCAAAGCCGCCATTGAGACTGGCGCGCTCCGGCTCGAGGCGGAAGACCGAGAAGTCGCCAAGTCCGGCATAGAGCTTCGCCTTGGGGTTACGGTTGAGATAACGCCGTTCGGCGCGGGCGTGCTCGTCGGATCCGCGCTCAAGTCGTGCTGCCCGACAGACGAGCGTCAACCGCGGGTGCGCCAGCGGGTCGCCCTTGCCGGGCTCGCCGACAAGCAGGGAACAGCGCGGGTCTGCAAGGATCGCGCCGGTGTGGGCGGACAGCATCGATACAAGGATCAGCGGCGTGCCGTCGATATCGGTGGCGACACCGACCCTGCTGGCCAGCGGCGAACCGGTCCCAGGCTCGATCACCGCCAGCGCGCCGAAACGGGCACTGCGGATCAGCGTCTTCGCCAGCCTGATCGCTTCGGCGTCGGTCTCGCGAATCACGTCCTTTTTTCGGTCGCCCAAAATGCTCACCGTCTTAAGCTGATTTTTGCTCTCCAGTTATCAACCTATCACACCGGATTTGACAAGGGCCTCAGTCTCGCTTGCCGAAAGGCCGAAGCGTGCCAGCACGGTCGCCGCCTGACGATCGTGATCGGCCGGCATGGCGGCAAGCGTCGGCCGGGAGCGCGAAAAGCGCGGCGCTGGGGCGGGGCGCTCAAGCGCACCCGACGTCACAAAGGCGTTGCGAGCGCGATTGTGCGGATGATCCCTGGCTTCCCTCAGCGACAGAACCGGCGCAACGCAAGCATCGGTCGCAGCAAAGAGCCGGTCCCAGTCGTCCCGTGTCTTCTGCCGGACCCGATCGACAATCGCGGCACGCATCTCTGGCCACAAAGTTCTGTCGTATTGGCCGCCTACAAAACGCTCGTCGAGCGGCAGCAGTCTTGCGAATTCGGCGAAGAACCGGGGTTCAAGGCAGCCGACGGCGACGTGCCGTGCGTCCGCCGTCTCATAGGTGTCGTAAAAGGGCGCGCCGGAATCGAGCAGGTTCGCGCCGCGCCTGTCACTCCACAGGCCCGCCGCCATCAAGGCGTGCATAGGTGTCGTCAGCATCGAAGCGCCCTCGGTCATCGCGGCGTCGATCACCTGGCCCTTGCCGGAGCGCGAACGCTCAAACAGCGCAGCCAGCGCGCCGGCAATCAGCATCATGGCGCCGCCGCCATAGTCGGCGACGAGGTTGAGCGGTGGGACTGGCCGGCTTCCTTCCTGGCCGATAGCGTGCAGCACACCCGAATAGGCGAGACAGGTGATGTCGTGACCGGCACGACCAGATAGCGGTCCGTTCTGGCCGAACCCCGTCATGCGGCCGTAGATCAGCGCCGGGTTGCGCGCCACTGCGGCATCGGGCCCGAGACCAAGCCGCTCCATGACATCAGGACGAAACCCTTCGATCAGCATGTCGGCCTTTTCGGCGAGGCGCAGCACCAGTTCGACACCCTCCTGGCGCTTCAGGTCAATCCGCAGCATAGAGCGGCCGTGACGGTCGATGTCATATTCGTCCGGTAGCGACAGAAACGGCTGGGTTGATCCAGCCCGCTCGATGCGCAGCACCTCGGCTCCCATCTCCGACAGCATCAGGCCGGCCAGCGGCACCGGTCCAATCCCGGCCATCTCGATCACCGTCAGACCGGCGAGCGGGCCGGTCTTCGCCAGCGGGGAGACTTCGGCACTCATGGTCGGCTACTTCGGCGCCATGCGGATGGCGCCATCGAGGCGGATGGTCTCGCCGTTGAGCATCTGGTTTTCGATGATGTGCAGCACAAGGGCTGCATATTCGGAAGGCTCGCCGAGACGGGACGGGAAGGGCACCGCGGCGCCCAGCGAATCCTGCACCTCTTGCG
>NZ_RZTI01000059.1:0-35292 GCF_003997275.1 Mesorhizobium sp. M6A.T.Ce.TU.002.03.1.1 | reverse complement strand
CTTCGGCGGGCTCGACGTGCTGGTCAACAATGCCGGGATCATGAAACTTGCGCCGCTCGCTGGGATGGACGACGCGGATTTCGACCGGCAGATCGCGGTGAACCTCGGCGGCGTGTTTCGCGGCATGCGCGAAGGCGCCAGGCGGCTTCGCGACGGCGGCCGCATCATCAGCTTCTCGTCCAGCGTCGTCGGGCTCTACCAGCCGAGCTACGGCGTCTATGCCGCGACCAAGGCCGGCGTCGAGGCGATGACGCATGTGCTGGCTAAGGAGCTTGGGACGCGCGGCATCACCGTCAATGTCGTGGCGCCGGGGCCGGTGGCGACCGAGCTGTTCCTCGACGGCAAGTCCGAGGCGCTGGTCGAGACGATCACCAAGATGATCCCGCTCGGTCGGCTCGGCCAGCCCGCCGACATCGCCGGCGTCGTGTCGTTCCTCGCCGGTCCGGACGGCGGCTGGGTCAACGGCCAGGTGCTGCGCGCCAATGGCGGCACAGTCTGATTTTTTCCGCAACAACCACAGGGAATTGACATCATGCCGTTTGCAAACTTCAAGGTGCCGGAGCGCGCTCTGTCCGCCGGGCAGAAGGAGGACCTCGTCCACAAGACCACAGCCCTTTTCGTCGAGATGTTCGGCGAAGGCGTGCGCCCCTACACGATGGTGCTGATCGAGGAGGTCGCCGATGGCGGCTACGGCCGCGCCGACGAGGTGTTCACGATTCCCGGGGATTAGGGGCGGCGGTATCTTGAGCCGTCGGTGACACTGCCGATCTTCCCCCCTTGTGGGGGAGATGCCCGGCAGGGCAGAGGGGGGGCGCGACGGATCGCCAGCGTCTCGTTTCCTGAATTAACATGGGGCAGTTGCAAAGGGTTGAAGGTCGGCGGGACAGCGCCCCCCTCTGTCCTGCCGGACATCTCCCCCACAAGGGGGGAGATTGGCAGCTTCGCTGTCTCGCCAGCCTTGCAACAGTGGCTCCGTTGCTGCTTCATCAGATGAAGGCAAGGAAGAAACCGATGACCACCGCAAAAAGGCCAACCCTCTGATGGCGCCCATCGAGGTCGATCCTGCCAAGGTGCGCGAGTTCAGCGATGCCGAAAGCTTCTACACCTGGCTCGGCAACCACCACGACACCGAGACAGAAGTCTGGATCAAGATCCACAAGGTCGGTTCGGGGCTGCCTTCGATCACGCCGAAGGAGGCCATCGATGTCGTTCTGTGCTTGGGCTGGATCGATGCCGTGCGCAAGGGGCTCGACGAGAAGAGCTACCTGCAGCGCTACACGCCGCGCGGCAGGAAGAGCACCTGGAGCCAGATCAACGTCGACAACGTCGCCCGGCTGATCGAGGACGGCCGGATGACAGAGCATGGGCTGAAACAGGTCGAGGCAGCGAAGGCCGACGGGCGCTGGGCGCGCGCCTATGGAAGCGGCAAGGACATGAAAATCCCCGACGATCTTCAGGCTGCAATAGACGCCGAGCCCAAGGCCAAGGCGATGCTGGCAACGCTCAGCGCGCAGAACCGTTTCGCGCTCGCCTTCCGCATCCACAACATGAAGACCGAAGCCGGGCGCAAGAAGAAGATCGCGGCGTTTGTCGAAATGCTGAAGCGCGGCGAAACAATCTACCCGCAAGGGAAGAAATGAGGGTTTGTGGCCAGCCGTCGCGGCAGTCGTTGCGGATCGTCAACGGGCGTACGCTCAAGTCCGACGATGAACGCGGCACTGTTGCCTGCCGCTGGCCTTGAAACAGCGTCCGGCTCCTCCATCTAGTTCGCAATAGCGCGCAACTTTCCGAGGAAGCGCCAGGAGTTGCTGGCCTCCGACAAACCAGAGCGGCCGCCCGTTTGGCGGGCAGCCTTAACAATCGAGCGTCTTCCTCGTTGTCTGACGAAGGGAGATCAAAATGGCAAAGGTCGTTTGCGTCCTCTATGACGATCCCGTCGACGGTTACCCGTCAAATTATGCGCGGGATGGGCTGCCGAAGCTCGACCGCTATCCCGGCGGCCAAACGCTTCCCACGCCGAAGGCCATCGACTTCGAACCGGGCGTCCTGCTCGGCAGCGTGTCGGGCGAGCTCGGCCTGAGGCCATTTCTCGAAAGCGCCGGGCACAGCCTGGTCGTGACCTCGGACAAGGACGGTTCCGACAGCGTGTTCGAACGCGAGCTCGGTGATGCCGAAATCGTCATCTCGCAGCCATTCTGGCCGGCGTATCTGACCAAAGAGCGAATAGCCAAGGCAAACCAGCTGAAGCTTGCGATCACCGCCGGCATCGGATCAGACCATGTCGATCTGCAGGCCGCGATGGACCGCGGCATCACCGTCGCCGAGGTGACCTACTGCAACTCGATCAGCGTGTCCGAGCATGTGGTGATGATGATCCTGGCGCTGGTGCGAAACTATATCCCGTCCTACCAGTGGGTCATCAAGGGCGGCTGGAACATCGCCGACTGTGTGGCGCGCTCCTACGATGTCGAGGGGATGCAGATCGGAACCGTCGGCGCCGGCCGGATCGGCAGCGCGGTGCTGCGCCGGCTGCGGCCGTTCGACGTCAAGCTGCACTACACCGACCGCCACCGCCTGCCCGAGGCGGTCGAGAAGGACCTTGGCGTCACCTTCCACCCGGACGCCGCAGCCATGGTCGGCATCTGCGACGTGGTGACGATCAATGCTCCCCTGCATCCGGAGACGGAGAACCTGTTTGATGAGGCGATGATCGCCAGGATGAAACGCGGCGCCTATCTGGTGAACACCGCGCGCGGCAAGATCTGCAATCGCGACGCCGTTGCGCGGGCGCTGGAGAGCGGCCAGCTCGCGGGCTATGCCGGCGATGTCTGGTTCCCGCAGCCGGCCCCCAAGGACCATCCGTGGCGATCGATGCCGCATCACGGCATGACGCCGCATATTTCGGGATCGTCGCTCTCGGCCCAGGCGCGCTATGCCGCGGGCACGCGCGAAATCCTGGAATGCTGGTTCGAAAGCCGGCCGATCCGCGAGGACTACCTGATCGTCGATGGCGGCAAGCTGGCCGGTGCCGGGGCGCATTCCTATAGCGCGGGCGACGCCACAAGCGGTTCGGAAGAGGCGGCGCGCTTCAAGGCCAAGGTGTGAGCCAACAGGGCCTGATCCAGGCGGGATCAGGTCTCCGCAGGGGTCGAATGCGGCAGTTCGCGGGTATCGTGTAGGCGATGGGCCGGATGGCCTTCGCACCCCTCGTGCATCGACCGGCGGGCCAAAGAAACTGCCAGCCGTGATGTCTCCGATAGGCCCCTACGCCCGCTCTTTGCACAGTAACGGTTTCTTCTCTGATTTCGCTGCACATTGGCCGCGACGGAGCGGGCGAAGTCCAGGGCATGGCCGACAGGAAGAATCGCAACGGAGAGTTCTGGGAGCTGGCGCTCGAACGCGCGCATCTTGGCGTCTGGGACTGGGATCTCGCGAGCGGCGACTGTTTCTACTCGGCAATGTGGTCGCAGATGCTTGGCTATGGCGAGGGTGAGCTTGCCAAGACAAGCGATCTCTGGCTGCAGCTGACGCATCCCGACGATCGCGAGCGGGCGGTGGCCAGCGGCGAACGCCACATTGCCGGCCTGACCGATTCCATCGAGACCGAACTCAGGCTGAAGCACAAATCCGGTCATTGGGTATGGGTGCTCGATCGTGGCGGGGTGGTCGAACGCGATGCCGAAGGCCGGCCGGTCCGGCTGATGGGCGTCCAGACCGACATCACCAAGCAGAAGCAAGCGGAAGCAGAGCTTGAACAGGTGAATGTGCGCTTTCGGCTGGCATTGGCCGCCAGCGGCACCGGCATCTGGCATCACGACCTCGCCGCACGCAAAAGCTACTGGGACGAGCGCACCAGGGAAATCTTCGGGCTTGTCGCCGACACCGACGAGGTGTCGAGCGACCTCTGGCACAGCTATCTGCATCCGGAGGACAGGGACTACGCCGAGCGGGCGCATAAGGTGCCGTTGCAAACCCAGAAGGTCGTCGCCGTGCAATACCGCATCATCAAGCGGGACGGCGAGGTCCGACATATCGAATCGCTGATACGGTTCATCGCCGACGCCCAGTCGTCGGGCCAGATCCTGGGCACGGTGCGCGACATCACCGAGGCGAAGCAACGCGAGCAGGAGCTTGCCCACGCGGCCGATCACGATGCACTGACCGGCCTTTTGAATCGCGCCGCATTCGACCGGCTGCTGGCCGAGCATATCGCAACGGCGCGCCCGCTCGCGGTCTTCTACGTCGATCTCGACTACTTCAAGGCGCTGAACGACTTCGCCGGCCACGCCGCCGGCGACCTCGCGCTGAAGAGCGTCGCCGAGGGCATTCTGGGCTGCCTGCCACGGTCGGTGCACGCCGCGCGCCTCGGCGGCGACGAGTTCGCGCTGATGGTGCCTGATTGCGACGCAGCCCAAGCCGAGCGTATCGCCGGCGCGGTTCTCGCGGCGGTTCGCGACGCCGACCTCGGCTCGACGGCGGCGTCGCGCAAGCTCGCGGCCAGCATCGGCATCGCCTTTGTCGCCGATGCGAATACCGCGGTGGCCGACGCGCTCGCCTGCGCCGACGACGCCTGCTATGCGGCCAAAGCTGCCGGGCGCAATCGCTTCGCGGTGTTCTCCCCTGAGACAACATCCGGTTCCGGCGGCCTCAATGCGGCACGGCTGGCGGCCGACACCGTCGATGCCATGGAGGACGGAAGACTGAAACTGTTCGGCCAGGAAATCCATCGGCTCGGAAAACCCTGGGATGAGAACCGCCATGTCGAGGTCCTTGCGCGGCTCGTCGGGCGCAACGGGCGGCTGATTCCACCGGACGAGTTCATCCCGGCGGCGGAGCGGTTCGGCATCGCCTCGCGGCTCGACCGCTGGATCATCAGGACGGCGCTCTCGCTTCATGGTCCGGCGCTGAAGTCAGGAGCGCTGACGCTCGGCTTCAACCTGTCGGCGCAGACGCTGAGCGACCCGCAGCTTTGGGATTTCGTCGACGCCGTCATCGATGAGACCGGGGCGCCGCATTCCGGCATCGGCTTCGAGATCACGGAGACCGCCGCGGTCACCAATTTCACTGCTGCCGAACAGTTCGTCCGCAAGGCGCGCGAGCGGCGCTGCCGCGTCAGCCTCGACGATTTCGGGGCGGGCATGAGCTCGTTCGAATATCTCCGGCGCTTTCCCGTCGATGCGATCAAGATCGACGGGTCCTTCATCGAGCATATTGCGGAGAGCCGCTTCGACCGCGAAATCGTCTCGGCCATATCGGGCATCGCCAAAAGCCTCGGCTGCTCCGTGGTGGCGGAGAAGATCGAAGAGCAGGACGCGCTCGACATCCTCAGGGATATGGGCGTTGCCTTCGGCCAGGGATTTCTGCTGCACCGGCCGGAGCCGCTGCAAGCGATCGTGGCACGAGCGAGCGCGCAAGCGGTTTTGCCGGTGGGACGGCAAGCGTAGCTAGGCTGATGGGCAGGCCGTTCAGGTTGCCGGAACAGGTTTAGCTGTCCGGCAGCGTTCAAGAAGACGCAGCCGATCCGTTCTCTTCAATGCCGGGCGTGTTCGTCGTGGCGCTTGAGGAGCGGCTGCGCCTCCCTGGCCGATGCCTTGTCGGCCACTACACCGCCTCGTGGGGCTAATTCTTCCGCTTGGCGGTGGACGGCATCGTCGTGCTCACCCAGTCCTGGGCCTCGCGCATGATCTTCAGCGCTTCATCCCGCGTCAGGCCGCACTTGCGGGCAAAATAGGTCGCCTCATAGGCTTCCGCCGAAGAGACCGCGGAAATGCTGGACGGTTCCAGTTTTGACTTCTTCTTGGCCATGCCGGCTCGCCGACTGTGAATCGATTAGTCAGCTAATATAGCACCTTTGTTTGTCAAGGCAAAATCCCGGGCAAACGGCGAGCGGGCAGGCGGGCGAGATCTCCCTGCCGTGCCAATACGTCATCCGCAGCCAAAGGCAGCGTTCCACGGGGAGGGAGTTGCCGGCGCAACCATCAGGACGCGCGGCTCTGCCGGACATAGATGGCGTCTGTCTCGGAGGCTGTCTCGTTCAAGAGGCGGCAAAGCGAAGCGGCCTCGTCGTGACGCAGGCCGATCAGCGCAAGCGCCGAAAACTGGGCCGGCAGATCGAGCCTGGCGTCCCACACCATCCATCGGCCGTTTGGCTCCATGACACATTCAAAGCGCAATGCACGGTCCGACATCCGATCTCCCAACGATTCCCCGTTGGGTGGTATCGCGTCAAAGTAAACGAGTTATTGAAACCTGGCGTTGAATCCGGTCGATAGCGCCGGCAGGCCGGAAACAAGCGGCATGGTCAAGCCGCGGTGATGATCCAGGTCGACGCCGCCGGGTGCAGATCAGGCATTGCGGCTCGCCATATGCGCATCGAGCTTCTTCCTCGAAGGCCCGTACCGTTTGATGATCGTCGCGGCCTCGCTCGGCGGTATGCCGTATTTCTTGGCAAAGGCGGCGACTTCGTAAGGCTGCTCGCTGGAAGCCAGCTTGCGATCCTGCTTGGTCTTGGATTTGTCGTCGGCCATGTCGTCCTCCGTCACATGTGGTCTTTATAGGGCTCCTTGGTCCGACCGACCATCCTTGCCGTTGGGAAAAGGACGGCACGCCGGCCTCGTCCTGGCATTGTTGGCGCGTTGCAGCGATCTGATCGGATCAAGACTGATCGGCTGCCCGGCACGGGCGGTCCGATGCTGGTTCCCGCTCATGGGCTCGAACCACGATTCACGCCTTCAAAGGGCGCTGTCCTACCATTAGACGAAGCGGGAATAGAGGAAGTGGACGCTGTCTAGCACTTTCTCATCCGCGCATGAAGCCGCTTCATGCAGTCATCTGCTTGAGCATGTGAGACACTGCCTTTTCAGCAGGGCCTTGTAGAGATAGGAGCAATCGCCGTGATTAAAACCGACCTCCGCGACGTCTACCGAGACTACATCGCCTGCCTGAATAAGCAGGACTGGCCGAAGCTGGGACAGTTCGTCGATGATGAGGTGATCCACAACGGCCGGCGGCTCGGCTTGTCAGGTTATCGCGAAATGCTGGAGAGAGACTTTGATGAAATTCCGGACCTTTATTTCAATGTCCAGATGCTGATTTCCGATCCGCCTTATATAGCGAGCCGACTAGGCTTCGACTGCACGCCGAAAGGAACGTTCCTTGGTCTCCCTGTAGGTGGGAGGAGAGTTTCCTTCGCCGAGAACGTGATCTATGAACTTCGCGACGAAAAGATCGTACAAGTATGGTCTGTCATAGACAAGGCGGCCATCGAAGCTCAGCTTTAGCGCGAGAGTTTATCGCGTGTATAGTCTCAAGTCAGTCTTAACCTTGCTGGATTAATGGCCCTGAGCCCAGACGCGGGTTATCGCGAACAGCCACGCCAAAAGTTCCAGCAACAATAGAAACAGGGCAAGCTGTAGCGACATGCGCAGGCGTTGAATGATCCGCCAATTGTTGGCCATGTCGGTTTTAATGCGGAGCGCAAGCGCGCGGTGCATCACATCCATGGATACGGAAGGGTTTTGATCGACAAAGTCCTGGAGCAACTTCTCTGGATCGAAGCGGAACGTATAGGCGTAGTAGGGCCACAACATGATGACGACCAGCAGCCCGATCAGAAAAAGCAGCGCCAGCGCCAGCCAGTCCCACGGCCCGAGCCCATCCAAGAGAGCTCTGCCGCCGAGGAGAGAACTCACGAACGCGGTTGCAAAGATCAGATTGCCAGCGCGCGTATTGAGGCTCTCCACCACGTTCTGCTGGTGTTGGAGCCCACGCACCGCCTCCGCATAAACAAAGGCCAGACGAGGGTCAGGTGCCGCAGCGGGCTGGGAATGGCTTTCTCCCGCTGATGAAGGATGCTCGGGCATGAGTGCCGTCCCGCGTTCCGATATGAACAACGATATGAACAATGGCAGCTGCCTGTCTACCGCCTATCAAGTCTACCGGGTGTCAAGTCTATCGCCTGTCAGGACCGCCGGCCTTGACGCCTGAACACTCTGCCCCAGATTACCCGGCGGAGTTTCAGATATGCGATACGACTGGCAGGGGCCGCCCAGATTCCTGGAACGGCATTTCGGCATTGTTATTGCAATTGGCCTGGTCGCAGGGCTGTCGGTCCTGGCCGCGCTGGGCTACACGCCTTAAAGCCTCGGATTCGGCGCCCAAATCCCTAATGTAAGCGAAAAGTAACGGTGCGACGCAACCAGACGGGCGCCGCGTGCATTTCAATGCATGACGACGATGTTTCGCCCCGATATCCCGGCAAAATGCTGCGCATATTGCGGCGGGCGCGACCATGGCTACGAGGACTGCCCGAAGCGGAAAGCTGACGCCGAACAGCAGAGAGTGATGCGCGCCGCCGCACCCAGCGGACAGAGCGCTTCAGCATCGTCGCCTTGCGCGAATCATCGTTCATACGCGTCTGCTAGCCCGGGCCTTGCGCACCTAGAGCAATTCCAGGAAAAGTGTGAAGCGGTTTTGCGTCCGGAATTGCGCAAAAACAAAGAGATAGAGCGGTTCGGCGTTTCCGTGAAACGATGAACCGGCTGCGGTCTTAAGAGGTGGTCCGCCGGATCGCTCGCCTTAGCGAAGCAAGCCTTGGCCGCCTCGTTCCGTCTGTTCCACGAAGGCCCGTAGCAGTTCCATTCCTGTTGGCCATTCGCCGAGGCCACTGTCGCCATTGATGTGGCCGAACGGTCCGGCGACATGCAGCTCGCTGCCCCATTGGCCGGCTTTGGCCCTGACAGAGTCCAGCGAGCCATAGGGATCGTTGGTGCTGGCAACGACCAGCGAGGGAAAGCGAAGCCGTTGCTGCGGGCTACCGGCAAAGCGGTGCGCGACAGAGGGAAAGGCTGACGCCGCCGGATCTGGAACCGCGACCAGGAATGCACCGCTGACGTCGCGGCCCGAGATGCGCTGCCAGTGCGCGACCAGCAGGCAGCCGAGGCTGTGAGCGACGAGCACGGGCGGTGTCTTGGCCTCGGACACCGCAGTCTCCAAGGCAGCGACCCAGTCGTCGAAATCGGGCAGGTCCCAGCTCGCCGGCGTGAACCGCCGCATGGCCGGGTTCACCCGCTGCCAGCGGGTCTGCCAATGGGCCTCGCCCGACCCGCCAATGCCCGGCACGATGATGAAGTCAGTCATGGGAATCCTTGTTTCTCCTGGATGCTCGCCGGATTCTAGGTCTTTCCCTGGCCGGTGGAATGAGAGATCATCGGAAAACAGCGGCGAATTCCGATGGATTGAAGGTTTCCATGCAGAACGGCATTTATCGTCCAAAACTTGATCCCACCGATGTGGCGATCATCGAAGCCCTGCAGGAGGACGGCCGGATCGGCATTTCGGAGCTCGGCCGGCGCGTCGGCCTGTCCCAGCCTGCCACCTCGGAACGGGTCAAGCGGCTGGAGGAGCGCGGCATCGTCGCCGGCTACAAAGCGGTGATCGATCCGGCGGCGCTGGGGCTCGGCACCATGGCCGTCATCCGCCTGCGCACCACGCATGAGCACATCCAGGCCTGCCTGAAGAAATTCGCGCAATTGCCTGAGGTGATCGAAGTGCTGCGGGTGACCGGCGAGGATTGCTTTCTCCTGAAAGTCGTCGTCCCGTCGCCGCCCGACCTTGAAAGCATCGTCGATGCTATCGGCCGCTATGGCGCGGTGACGACAAATGTGGTGCTGCGCGCCGAGCAACCGAAACGGCTGGGGCGGGAGCTGATGATGAGGCCGTGACCGAAGCGCTGCCATCCGACAGAGTTCCGAAAAAGGAGTGCTGGAAGGATTTCATTAGGGCAGGCGGCCTCCGCGCTGTCGAGCGTCTATCGCTTCTGCGTATGCCCAACGGCATTGGCGAAAGAAATGCCACCCTTGATCTCGCGCATGGCCATCGAGGTGATCGTCCGCCGCACGCCGGGCAGGCGGCTGAGCTCGACGCGCAGCATCCTGTCCAGCGCCATCATGTCGACCGTCACGATCTGCAGGAGATAGTCGGCTTCGCCTGTCGTGGCGTGGCAGCGCCGGATCAGCGGATGTGCCTGGACTGCGGCCTCGAAGGCTTCGGAAAGCTCGAAATCGATCGACACCTGAATGAAGGCTTCTATGCCGAAGCCGAGCTTGGCCGGGTCGATCCGCGTCGAGTAACCGCGGATGATGCCGGCGTCCTCCAGCGCCTTGACCCGCTTCCAGCACGGCGTCTTGCTTAAGCCGACCTCGTCGGCAAGCGCCGCGAAGGAGATTCGCGCGTCGCGTTCCAGTGCCGCGACGATCTTCCGGTCGAGGGCATCCAGCACAAATCGTTCTCCAAAATCGCTTCATTAACGGACGTTCGTCCTTCATTTTCTGCATTTGGATAACAAAAAGGAACAATGTTCAAGCCAAAAGCGCTTATCCTTCAAGCTCGGACCGAACAGATGCCCTGAGCCCTATGGGCCGGGCAAAGGAGCAGCTGCCATGCACAAGCCGGACTACTATGCCCGCATCGAAGCGCCTGAAATGCGCGATTACGGCGTCTACCTCAGGTGCGACAAGCTTCTCGCCTGCCAGAAGCCGCTGGCCGAGATGGTCAATGCCGACGAGCTGCAGTTCCAGATCGTGCACCAGGTCGAGGAGCTGTGGATGAAGCTCATCACCTACACGCTGGTCGATGTCGTCGACTTCCTCGAGCAACAGAACACGCATCGCATCGTCACGCTGATGGGGCGCGTGCATCGGCTGATGCGCATGATGACGGCGCAGCTCGACCTGCTCGAAACCATGTCGCCCAAGGAATACCAAGAGATCCGGCTGCAGCTCGGCAATGGCAGCGGCCAGGAATCGCCGGGCTTCAAACTCCTGCTGCGCATGCCGCCGGATCTGTGGCGGGCCTTCAAGGCGTCCTATCTCGATGGTCGCGGGCTCTCGGTCGAGGATGTCTACGATGCGAGATACGATCACGGCGACAGCTATGTCGTCGCCGAAGCGCTGATCGAATTCGACGAGCTGTTCCAAAAGTTCCGCGCCAACCATCTCTATCTCATCCACCGCTCGATCGGGCTGGGCGCGAAATCGCTGAAGGGCCGGCCGGTCGAACTGCTTGAGGCCGGCGCCCGCCACCGCTTCTTCCCGGAGCTGTGGGATGTCCGCTGCGAGATGACCGACCGCTGGGGCAGCCAGTACGGCACAGTGCGGGATTCGATCAGCCACCACCACGCGGCCGAGTAGATCCAGGAACCCAGTCTTGCGGCGGCCTGGCCACTTGTGCTGTCCCAGCCAGGTTCTCAGGGGACGATGTCGGGTTTGCGGCTGGTGTATCGTCCTTGGGGCGAAACCCGTCGCAACCCTGGAGGACATCATGTCGTTGGAAACCGCTCAATCACCCGTTCAATCACCGTGGCAAACCACCGCAATCCTCATCGGCCGGCTGATCTTCGCGGCCGTCTTCCTCATGGCGGTGACTTTCAAATTCACCGACATGGGCGGCACAGCGGGCTATATCGCCGCTGCCGGATTTCCGTTCCCGCTGTTTCTGGCCTGGTGCGCGGCCCTGCTCGAAGTCGTCCTCGTGCTGTGCTTCCTGACCGGTGCCTTCTTTTCACAGGCCGCTCTTGTCGCCGCCGCCTATGTGCTGTTCCTCGCCTTTGCCTTCCACGGGCCGTCGCACTGGGCCGGCAACCAGGCCGAGTTCGGCTTCTTCGTCGACCATTTCACCTTCGTGGCCGGACTGCTGTTTGCCGCCGTGCATGGGCCTGGCGGCGTGCTGACCTGGAAGCCTGGATCGGCGAGCTGATCGCGAACCTTCGGTCGACCTGCCATCTTTGATGTGGGGAGGGCGTCACATCTGGTCGTTGTAGGGTTCCTTCATCTGGCCGACCATGCGCGCCAGTTTCGAGAACGACGGCATGTCCGTCTCCGGCTGACACTGATTGGCCAATTCCAGCAGCCGGATCGGGAAGTTGACGGCATCGCGGCTCGACGCCGACATGCCTTCGGACCGTTCCTCGCTGGTCTCGCTGGCTTCGGCCCTGCGCAAGGCGATGTCTATCTCCTCGACCGAGAGCACGCCCTTGCGGACAAGGACCTGATTGATCGATGCGACGGCCATCAGCAGGCCTTCGAGTTGCAGATTGGCGACATTCATGGCTTTGCTCCCATTGGCTAAGCTCCAAACGCGCGAACGCCGGTTCCGATCCCGGCATGGCGGTACGGGGATCGAGCGCTTCGCAGGCATTCGTGCGCGAGAGTCGCTCGATCCAGGAATTTTTTCCTCGAATCGACCGCTCCACCATTGACTTCGTGACGGCAGTTATGCTATTGATTTGGGCATGGTGCTGATTTGCGCCAACGACCCGCCCGCCGAGGCGGGTTTTTTGTTTTAAGTCCCTTTCGAACGTTCGCTGCCTGTTGCCGATATCAAATGTCGGCGGGACAGCACCCCCCTCTGTCCTGCCGGACATCTCCCCCACAAGGAGGGAGATTGGATGTCAGCTCGGCTTTCGCCAATCTCCAGCATCGCGGGAACAGGGACCGCGCTCGAACCGCCAATCTCCCCCCAAGTGGGGGAGATGTCCGGCAGGACAGAGGGGGGTGCGAAGGAACGCAACGCGTGTGATCGTCGGTGTCGCTTACTGGCCTTTGTCAAAGTGTCTCGATCCTCCCGCAACGCACACCACGTCTGTCAGGTTCACACCCCATGTCCAACCGTTACGCCACCATCATCGCCGACGATGACGGCCGCGAGGTCGTTAGCGCCATTGGCCAGTTCGAGGGCGCCGCACCTGTGCGCCACGGCCGGGTCGAGCACGTTCCGGCCGGTGTGCAGATCGGCATGGTCCGGGGCGGTGCCGTCGACGCGGCCGGCGGCTTTGGCTTTCCCTTGGCGGGCATCAGCGACGGTGTTGTGAGTATCGTCAGGGCGGCGCTCAAAGCCGTGTCAGCGACCGGCAAGGCAAAGTCCGGCAGCACGGCTATGGCAAAGCCCGATGCGGCAAGCCAGCCGCGGAAGCCAAAGGCAAAGCGCGCCGGCAAGCGGGCGAAATCCCGCAAGCGACCCACGCCGGCAGTCAAGAAAACGGCGAAGCCCGAGATCGTGGCGCTCGCCGGGGTTGCGGGGTAGGGCATGGCCGAGGATTCTCTCGACGAAGAACCGTCTGGCGTGACTGAACCCAGGTCCTCAAGCCGGCCGAAGCGGACGAAAAAGACGCTGGCCGATGGTTTTCTGGAAGCGATCCGCGCCGATTTCCGGGCGCATGGCGCCGGTGTCATCGCCGAGGTTCGCACCGAAAAGCCCGACCAGTATCTGAAGATCGTGCTGTCGGTGCTGCCCAAGGATCTGCATCTCAACATCAACAGTCTGGAAGCATTGAGCGATGACGAAATCAGGCAGCGCATCCGCGGCCTCGAAGCCGTCCTCCGGCCATTCCTCGCAAAGTCGGGCCTCGCAAAGCCTGGCCTCGCAAAGTCTGGCCTCGCCAAGCTTGGTCTCGCGAAGCCGGACCTCGACGGCAAAGACCGAGTATCTGAGTCTGCTCAGGGAGCTGGACCGCAGACGCCGCACTAATCAGCTTGCCGCCTACCGGCCCTATCCAAAACAGGCCGAGTTCCATGCAGCGGGTGCGACCAGCCGCGAGCGGCTGTTCATGGCCGGCAACCAGCTCGGCAAGACAAGGGCCGGCGGCGCCGAATGGGCGATGCACCTCACCGGCCGCTATCCCGAGTGGTGGCAAGGCAAGGTTTTCGACACGCCCGTGCGGCTGTGGGCGGCCGGCGTCACCGCCGAGGGCACGCGCGACAACCCGCAACGCATATTGATCGGCCCGCCGCAGCAGCCGGCCGCGTGGGGCACCGGCATGATCCCGGCCGACGCCATTCTCAGCACCATCATGGGGCGTGGCGCGCCGCATGGGCTCGACAGCGTCGTGGTCCGCCATGGCGGCGGCGGCGATGTCCAGGCGGATGAATCGGTGCTGTCGTTCAAGAGTTTTGAGAAGGGCCGCGAGAAGTGGCAGGGCGAAACGCTGCACGGCGTCTGGTTCGACGAGGAGCCGCCGCTCGACATCTATTCCGAAGGGCTGACCCGCACCAACGCGACGGGCGGCATCACCATCGTCACCTTCACGCCGCTGCTCGGCATGTCGGATGTGGTGTTGTTGTTTTTGTCGGCTGCGCAGGTGGAGGGGATGGGGAGGTGAGGTGGTTTCCGGGAAGGAAGCTTTCGCTTCCTCTCATCCGTTGCGTTCCTTCGCGCCCCCCTCTGTCCTGCCGGACATCTCCCCCATGAGGGGGGAGATTGGCAGTTTCCGCGTCCCGCTTGCCTGCAACCGTTGGAGATTGGCGAAAACCAGGGTGACATCCGATCTCCCCCCAAGTGGGGGAGATGTCCGGCAGGACAGAGGGGGGCGCTGTCCCGCCAGCGCGAAAAAGATCTCGCCCAAACAACACCATACGTCCGACGACTGCCAAAACGATTCAAGCCGGAAAGCCGCACAAATGACCCGCCACGTCACCTTCATGACCATCGACGATGCCGAGCATTACACGCCGCAGCAACGCGCCGAGATCATATCAGCCTATCCAGCTCATGAGCGCGAGGCGCGGGCCAAGGGCATTCCGGTGCTGGGCTCCGGCCGTATCTTTCCGGTGGTGGAAGAACTGATCGCCTGCGAGCCGTTCCGGCTGCCACGCTATTGGCCGCGGCTCGGTGCGCTGGATTTCGGCTGGGACCATCCCTCGGCCGCTGTCGAGCTCGCCTGGGATACCGAGGCCGATGTGGTCTATGTCTCGAAAGCCTGCCGCGCCTCGCAGCAGACACCGGCCATGCAGGCACTGACCTTGAAACCGTGGGGCGAATGGCTGCCCTGGGCCTGGCCGCGCGACGGCCGCCGCGAGACGCTGGAAGGTGCGGGTGTGGCACTGGCTCGGCAATATGGCGCGCATGGGCTGAACATGCTGGCCAGCCATGCGCAGTTCGCCGACGGCTCGGTGTCGGTCGAGGCCGGGCTGATGGAGATGCTCGACCGCATGCAATCCGGCTGCTTCAAGGTGTTCTCGACGCTTTTGCCCTGGTTCGAGGAGTTTCGGCTCTATCACCGCAAGGACGGGCAAGTGGTGAAGCTACGCGACGATTTGATGGCGGCGACCCGCTACGGCGTGATGATGCTGAGGGAAGCGGTGGTCGACCCGGCGGAGTTCAGGACGTTGCGGAAAAGCGGTAAGATTTCCGACCCGCTGGAAGATTATCGGTGATCTTCTCCAACACATCCTCTTCTAACACGTCAACAAGTCCCCCAAAGCAGGGGGGGCGTTAGCATACGTGATCGTGAATGTGCTGATTAACTAGCGGTTTAATTAATGTGTAAAGTTTGAAATAACTTTCATCTAGATTGGCGTGCCGCCCCACTCTAGACCCACCCGACTTCGACCGGGGGTGCGTTTGTCTGGAGCGTCGACGGCTGATGGTTCGTGCGCCATATCGCGCTGGGCTCCTGGTCGCCGACGGCATGGGGTTCCGCCTGTCTCCCCGGTGCTGGCCGCACCGATATCCATGATGCCGCAAAACTCCGAAACCTGTGAGGCGGGGCGGACGACGCTGCATTGTTTCGACGGAATTCACGGGGCTTCTGGCGGCGGGGATCCGCAACGCCGGCAACTCCGCCGTCTCTCCAATAATCGTCGATCCGACAAAGCCCGCGAATGCGGCGGCCGGCATGCAATGCGATCAGCCATGCCGTGATCTCCCGCAGAGCGACCCCCTTTTGTTCAGAGCCAGTTGGGCAGGAAACAGTTAGATGGCGACCATACCTCTCCAACTGGCGCAGCGCCGGCTCGATACCGGCAACGTGGTGCGATATCCGCAGGGATCGCCAATCGGCGGCGCCATGCAAGACCTGGGCGGCGAGCTTTCGGCCGTCTCCGAGCGCTTTCAACAGCGCAAAGAGCAGCAGGAGGCGTTCGACGCCGAAATTGCCCGCCGCAAGATGATGGACCAGATCGCCCAAGCCGAGGCCGATGTGGCGGGCAATGCAGCGCCCGATGGTGCCGGCCTGCATGACGCCATGTACGGCCAAGTCGATCCGCGCAGCAGCCAAGTGGTGAAGCCCGGCCTGTTCGACACGCTGTTCGACGATGCCCTGCCGAAAATACCCGAAAGCCAACGTGCCAATTTCGCCAGGCAAAAGGAGACAATCCGCGCGATGGGTTCCGAGCGCATGGCGGCGCGGCAGCAGGCGCGCCGCGACGAGTACGAGCAGGACCAGTGGACCAAGGTCGAGAATATCTCCACCAACTCCATCGCACGGAGCGACCCTAACGATACCGCGAACTTCGAGGAGATCCGACAGCACGGCCTCGACCTGATCGCCAAGATCGGCAACCCGCTTGCCAGGCAAGCGGCGGAAGTTGCCTGGCGGAGCAACACGGCCAAGGCGTGGATGCTGGCGACGATCGGCCTGGACCCGAAACGCGCCGCCGAAATGCTCGGTGCGACACAAGCCGGCGATAGGACCAAGGACGATACCGCCGCGGTTGGTGGCGAGCCGAGGCAAGACACTGCAAGCCCATCGGGCTCGAAGGGCGACCGCGTCGGACAGCTAACCCCGGAAGAGCGAACAGCGCAGGCGTTTCAAGACGACATTGCGCCCGAAGACCGGCCGGCCTTGGTCCGGCTGGCCCTCGCCGTCGATGCGGCACGACAGGTAGATACACGCGCCAATATCAGTCTTGCCGAACAGAATGCACCTGAAGCCATCAAGGATACCGGAGCCTATGACGGTCCGCTTCCCACTCCCGAGCAGTTCGTCAATGTTCATGGCGCGACGGAAGGCGACAGGCGCTTTCAGCTATTCAACCGGGCGGTCAATGTCAGCCGTCAATTCCACGACATGCGTGATGTGCCCAACAACGCAATAGACGCTATGGTCAACGACGCCAACACTAAGGCGGCCAGCGCAACGCCGGAGGAGGGCAAAGCGCGACACGACGCCATCGCCGCGGCCGCCGATCTGACGTTCAAAGCAAGGCAAGGCGATCCGGGCGGATATGTTCGCAGGGCTTTCGCGAAGCTCGATGCTGCCTGGAACAATCTGTCGAAGCTGGAAGACTATCAAGTGGCAATCGTCGGCTCCATCGCAGCCCAGCAGCAGATGGGCTTTAAGACCATACAACCGCTGCCGAATTCCGTGGCGGAACGGGTTGTCGACACGCTCCGAGATCAGAATCGACCTCCACAGGACCAGGACGCGGTTTTGCGCAATGTGCTCATCGCGACGCCTCGTGAGCAACGCCGGGCAGTGCTCGATCATTTGCTTCGAACCAGCGTATCCAAGGTTGCCGACAATACGGCCGACAGGTCGCTTCGGGCGGCAGTGGTTGATCCCATGGGTCTGCTCGACCTCGCCAATACTCCCTTGGGAGATGGCCACTCGGAACAGCATTGGGAATCCGACCACCCGATAAGCCATGATCAGGATGGCGACCAGGCCCTAAGCTGGTCCGATTGGTTCAACAGGAAGATTCCTACCTATGGCATTTACGGCGGGCCTGGCTGGACTGGCGGTACTCGGGGTGGTGGTTTTGACCTACCACCTTTTGATATTCAGGACGGATTCTATAAGCAACATGACGGGGACTATCGCGACGCGAAAACGCCGGGCGATGTAATCGCGGCCGATAGGAAACTTGTAGCGTCTTTGAAAACATACCTCGACAATGAGGATTACATGAAAGATCCGGCCTTAAAGACCGACGAAGAGCGCAACGAGGCGTCAACATATGCTTCGCGCGCAATGAAACTTTTCCAAGGTAAAATTGCTGGAGAGATGGCGCTCCATATACCGAGCGCCATAGAGATTTCGGCTCGCGATGATGCGCAAAGGGCTTACGATTACGCACAATCAGCCGTTGGACAGGCGCAATTTGGAAGTAGGATGTCATTTGGCAATTGGTAACGATCTGGATAAGCTCAGCACCCATCGTCATATATTGTGATAATTTTTTAGGGGATAACCGATGGAATTTTATATTTTCGGGTCTGTCTCATTTGTATTGGCAATAATATTGGCAGTGTTTGGTGTTATATCAAAAAGTATCGATTCCAATCGGCGTGTTTCTGTTATTTTTGTTGCGGCAATTATCAGTGTTCCAGGATATATAGTTATTTGGGATTTTGCTTTCTATAAAGAGATTTGGTTTTTTTGGTGGGGTTAAGCTGTGTGTTCCCGATTCCGCAGGAGACAATAGATGTCATTATTTTTTTGGGGATTTGTGAGCCTTGTGTTGGCGATATACTTGGCAGTAAAAGGCGTCAGGTCCAAATCATTGACGCCGCTTCAGCGCGCTTTTGTCCTTTTTGGAGCTGCAGCACTTAGCGTTCCCGGATTTTTTACTATTTATTTTTTATTCGTAGTTACCATTCTGATGCATGACAGCCCATTCTGATTTTCAACGCCTTTAAGTAAAGGCGGTGCGCCGTCTGTGGTCGGTGATATCTGAATTATGCAAATCCCAAGGTTTCGGATGAGAGTAATCTTGTCTGGATATGTAAGCTTGACGGCCCAAAGCTTGGACAGCATTGGCACGGCACAGTGCACGAGCTTCGGAAATTTCGCCCTCGCACCGGGATGACGAAGGATACGCATGACGCTCCGTATCATCCCCGCAACCTTGCGCGATCTCTCCTACATCGCCGCCAATCTGCGCCCCGAGGACCGGGCCGAGATCGACTGCCAGCTTGACCAGTGGTCGCCGGCGCTGCTGGCGCTCACCGCACTGCAGGGTTTTGCCTATGTCGCCGAGCTCGACGGTAATCCGGAAGCCGGTTTTGGCGCCGCCGAGCAGCGCGGCGGCTTATGGATCGCTTGGAGCTGGGGCACGCGCCGCATGAGGCGCTGCGTGCCTGGGATTACTGAGTTCTTTCACGCCGTGCTCGGGCCGCAGGTCGCTGCGCGCGGCGCCTGGCGGGTCGAGGCGCGGGCGCTGGCCGCCAATGAATTGGCGCTGCGCTGGCTTGCCCGGCTGGGCGCCACTGAACGCTGCCGGCTGCCGGGTTACGGCAGGAACGGCGAAGATTTCATCCTGTACGACTGGACAAGAGAAAGCTGGAACCATGTGCCTCTTCCAAAAACCACCCGCCTTGAAGCCACTGCCACCGACACCGACCATTGCCGACAAGGACGTGCAGGCGCGCGAAGCCGCGCTCCGGGCTGAGCTCGAGCAGCGCCAGGGAACGCTGAGCACTGTCAAGACCGATCTGTCGCCCGGTGATCTCACCGGCCAGCGCCGCGTGCTTCTGGGGGTGTGAAATGGGCGCGATGAAACGGGTGTTCAGGAGCCGGGGCGGCTGGCCCTGGTGGTATTGGCGGCGTCTGGCGCGGCTGGTGAAGCGGCGGCAGGGGTAGCGCCAAGCAGGCCCCCCTCTGTCCTGCCGGACATCTCCCCCTCAAGGGGGGAGATTGGCTATCATGGCGGCTTTCGCCAATCTCCAGCGTTGAAGAAGTGAGCTATCGGCGAAGCTGCCAATCTCCCCCCTTGAGGGGGAGATGTCCGGCAGGACAGAGGGGGGTGTTCAAGCGCCGGCGCTGAAGCCACCTTGAGGGCTCACTCCGCCTTTTTCGCGAACGCCCAGACCATCAGCGGGTATTCCTCGTCGTTGCTCAAATCGCGCCATAGGCCGTAGGCGCGCACTGGGCCGCCGATATGGGCTTTGGCGCAAGCTTTGTTGCCCCAGCCGAACACTTCTATGTCGGCTTCGGCGAAACCGCCTTCGACCATCACCTGCTTCAGGCCGGCGGGGGTCCAGCGGTTGTAATCGTGCGGCCTGGCATGCACCCTGAACAGGAACGGCGTCGCCACCATCGCCCAGCCGCCCGGCCGGGTCATGGCATGGATATTCTGCGCCGCGGCGAGCGGGCGCTGCACATGCTCCAGCACCTGGTCGGCGATGACGACTGAGTATTGCCGGTCGGTGCGGTCCTTGCAGATGTCGAAGTCGGGAAAATCGACCGACGTATAATTGGAGCACATCGCCTTCCAATAGCGGTTCCAGCCGGGCGACACCTCGATCACGTCAGACGATTTGCGGCCGTCCGCCTCAAGAAACGCGGTGAACGCCTCGATCTGCCTGATGCGCAGCCAGTTGCGGGAATCGTAGCCGATAAGCCGCTTTGCAACCTGCTTGGTTCGCCTCGTCAGGGCACCGGGTAGGCTCTCCGTCATTGTCACATCGACCTCCTTAAAGGCCCGCCGCGCCTCCCTTGAACATCGCAAAAGCGGACAAAATTCGACCGCGCTAAAATAAGCTGAGATCACCGAAGAAAGATTGCCATGACGAGCGATTCCCGTGCCCACGATATCCTGTCGCGACAGGCCGAACTGGAGAGCGAGCGCAGCCAGTATGAGGCTGTCTGGGAGGCGGTGTCGGAATTCTGCGATCCCGATGCCCCCGACATCTGGAGCGGCCGCCGGCGGTCCGGACCGGACTCGCAGGCCGAGCGGCAGGAGCGGCGCGGCGCCCGTGTCTACGCCAACACCATCAACTCGGCCGCCAACCGGCTGGCCGCCGGGCTGGAAAGCCTGATCATCCCGCAGTCGGAAAAATGGCACGGGCTGTCGACCGCCGCCATGAATGACGAGGAGACCGACGAGGAAAAGGAGTGGGCGGAAGCGCTGCGCGATTTCCTGTTCTCTCTGCGCTATTCCGCCAATTCGAATTTCGTGCCGGCAACACAGGCCTGCCTGCGCAATGTCGTGCGCTACGGCCCGGCCTATCTCTATGCCGAGGAGGGTTTTGGCGGCACGCTGATCCGCTATGCCTCGATCCCGGTGGTCGAGGGTTTTCTCTCGCGCAACCGCTGGGGCCAGGTCGATATTTTCCACCGCCGCTACGAGCGGACGGCGCGGCAGGCGGCGCAGCTGCTCGGCTATGAGAAGCTGCCGGCGCGGATCAAGATGCTGGTCGACGACCCAGCCAAATGCGAGACGAAGATTTCGCTGATCCAGTGCATCCAGCCGCGCGACGAGCGCAAGATGTACCGGCTCAGCGGCTCCTACCAGTATCTAGACACGGCATTCGCTTCCTATCACGTCATCGAGGACGAGGAGGTCATCGTCAGGGAGAGCGGTTTCCGCTCTTTCCCGGTGTCCTGCTTCAACTGGCGCCGCTACGAGGGCGACCCCTATGGCATCTCGCCGACCATCGAGGCGCTGACCACGGTGCGCGAGGAAAACGCCGTGCGCCGCTCGGGCCTGCGCGCGCTGCAGCAGATCACCGATCCGGCCACCGCCTCGAAGGCGCGGCTCGACTATGTGCCGGTGCTCAATCCCGGCGAGAACTATCCCGGCCTGATCGACGACCAGGGACGGCCGCTGATCGCGCCGATCGCCACCGGCCAGAACCCGACCTATGCGTTCAATTATGCCGACAGCCGGGCCGAGGAGATCCGCGACATGATGTTCGTCAATCTGTTCCAGACGCTGGTGCAGAACCCGCAGATGACGGCGACCGAAGCCTTGATCAGGCAAGAGGAGAAGGGCGCGCTGCTCGGGCCGTCCGGCTCGATCATCCAGGCCGGCTTTGCCTCGAATCTCGATCGCGAGCTGGGTATCCTGGAAGACAAGGGATTGTATGAAGAAGACAGCCGGTTCCTGCCGCCGGCGAGCCTCGCCGGCAAGGCGGTGCGGCCGACCTTCACCGGTCCGCTCGACGTGCTGCGCCGCTCGGCGGAAGCCCGCGACACCATCCAGGTCGTCACCACGGCCATGCAGATGGCGCAGTTCGATCCCGGCGTCATGGACAATATCGACGGCGACGAGGCGCTGAAGATCGTGCAGAGCGCCGGCCGTAGCCCGCAGCGCATCTTTCGTCGCCAGGACGAGGTCGCCGGCATCCGCGATGCCAGAGCCAAGGCTCAAACCGCACAGGCCGGCATGGCGGCGATCGCCACTGCCGGCAAGGCCGCCAAAGATGCCGTGCCGGCGGCGGTTCAGGCGCGCGACAGCGGTTTGCTCAATGGCCTGCAAGGCCTGCTGCAGGGTGGGCAGGCCGGAGCAGAAATGCCCGGCGGTCCGGCTGTGCCGGGCGCCGGCGCATGAGCCGCAAACGTTTCGCCCATTCCGGGCAGGCCGGCGGTCCGGCCAAGGCGCGCGATGCCCTGACCAAGGCCTATCTCAGGGTGTTTTCCGGCCAGGATGGCGAGATGGTGCTGGCCGATCTCGCCGCGACGACGGGCTATTACCGCCGCCCCTCCTATGGCGAGTGGATGGCCAGGACCAGGACACCGAACGGCTTCGAACTGCATAGCGCCTTGAGCAATGCGCGCGCCGAAGTGGTGCAGCACATTATGGGATTTCTGACGCTGGATGAGGCGCAGCTGGCGGCGCTGGAGAAGGCAGCGAGGCTGGAGGGGTAGGGACTTCGGGAGCGCCGGCCTCACCGTGGTCACGACCCGCTCCGGCGTATCATTCATGCGAGTCCACGAACCCGCCGAGCTCACAACAGGATCAGAATACAGCCCTGAAGGCCAAGCCCTGTTTGGCCAACGGCGCTGTCATTGGCGACCTCCCCAAAATTCATGACTCGCGAAAGCGGCGGCACCGGCCGGGCCGCCGGCACAGCGCCGCGGTCTCCGGCGCGGCGCCACTGCAGGGAACAATTAAAATGGCGACCATTCCTCTCCAACTGGCGCAGCGCCGGCTCGATACCGGCAATGCGGTGCAATCCCCGCAGGGATCGCCGGTCGGCGCCGCCATGCAGGGTTTTGGCGACGAGCTTTCAGCTGTCGCCGAGCGCCACCAGCAGATGAAAGAGCAGCAGGAGGCCTTCGACGCCGAACTCGCGCGTCGCCGGTTCAACGGCCAGATCGCGCAGGCGGAAGACGAGGTGGCGGCGAATGCGTCGGGCGATGGCGCCGGGCTGCACGAGTCCATGTACGGCCAGGTCGATCCGCGTACTGGCCAGGCGGTCAAGCCCGGTCTGTTCGACAAGCTATTCGACGATGCCTTGCCGAACATACCCGAAAGCCAGCGCGCCAATTTCGCCAGGCAGAAGGAAGTGATGCGCCGGGCTGGCGGGCTGCGCATGGCGCAGCGGCAGCTTCAGCGGCGCCATGATTATGAGCAAGCCCAGGTCGACACGGTATTGCAAACCAATGCCATCGCCATCGGCAAGGCCAGCCCAGACGACATCGTCACTTTCGAAGCGGCCAGACAGGACGGGCTCGATCTGATCGACAAGATGGGGCTCGATCCCGGAATCAGGCAGCAGAAGGCGAAGGACTGGTTCAGCACCGCGGCCAAGGCACGCTTCGAGGCGCTGATCGCTAAGGACCCGAAGCGTGTCCTGGAGATGTTTGGTGCCGGGACGCCGGCTGAATCCTCCGGCGGAGATGCCGCCAGCGATACGACCCAAGCGACAGGCAGCTTTGTCTCGGGTAGCTCAAAGGCATCTGATGGGAAAGGTGACCGCGTCGGCAGGCAGACGCCAGATGAGCGTGTAGCACAGGCGTTTAGGGACGACCTTCCGCAACAGGAACAGGCAGCGCTGATCCGCCAGGCGCAGGCGGCCAAAACGGCTCAGCAGGTTGAGTTTCGCACCAACATTGGTCTCGCCGAGCAGAACGCACCGGACGCCATCGCACAGACTGGCGCCTATTCCGGCAAGATGCCTGGCCGGGACGCCTTCAGGATCGCCTATGGACTGGACGAGGGCGATAAGCGTTTCCAGGATTTCGACTGGCGGGCCGATGTCGGTCGTCAGGTTTTCGGCATGCGCACCATGCCGAACCAGGCGATCCATGCGGCACTTCGCAATGCCGATTCCGGGCCGAACGGTTCTCAGGAAGACCAGGCGCGCCGTGAGGCGACAGCTGTTGCGGCCGGGCTAGTCATGAATCACAGACGAGGCGATGCCGCGGGCTATGTCAGCGAAGTGTTCCCCAATATCGATGCCGCCTGGAAGGCCGTGATCGGCGGCGGGCTTGAGGATCCAAACGGCTATGACAAGGACGCCTATGACAAAGCGGTAGCCATGTCTGTCGCCGCGCAGGAACACTTAGGTATCGAGAACCCCCAGCCCCTGCCGCAGTCCATTATCCGCGATCTCTCCGATAACCGTGACAGCCCGAGCATGTACCAGCAGGACATAAACGCGAAGGTAGGCGCGCTGCTTGCGGGAACGTCCGGGCCAGTCGCTCGGGCGGCCGTGGCCCGGCAACTGGCCGATGCCGGTCTAGGCTGGATCATTCCAGATGCATCCGGGTACAAGGCCCCGTCGACACTTTCGGTGTTGGCATCAGAAGGGAAAGCCCTTGGCAAGGTAGCTGCCAATGCAGGGATCGCCCTGGCCAACGTAAATGATTGGGTTGCCTATGGCATGTCCGGAGGAACGATCAGCCCTCCAGACTACAAGGATGCCTATTACGAGTCGTCGAACCCTGTCGAGAACCTGATGATGCATCAGGGGTCTGATGCATTGAGCTGGTCGATACCGTGGCCCGGGGCTGGTCGAGCTGCTGTCGCCGAGAAAGATATATTACGAGCAGTTGAGCCGACGAGTGACATAGCGGCAAAGCGTGCCGAAGTACTCGGCGTAATTCCAGCGCCAACAGGCCAGTTCTACAGTGTAATACATGAGATGCGACTGGACCCGACCTTGTATCCGGGCTCGTCGCGCCCAGTACACGTCCAAGCTGCAAACGAATCCCTATTGCAAACGATGGAGGGAGAAATTGCTTTCGCTCAGGATTTGCTGAATCAGGGTCTCAATCTTCAGAGAACGCCGACAGAGCTAGCCCCCCGCGCTGCACCTCCCGGCTTCAGCTGGCACCACGCAGATGAACCCGGTGTAATGCAACTCGTCCCTAGATCTCAACATGATCGAGGGAGTATCTTCCAGAAAACACTGCATCCGAATGGTCGAGGAGGATTTTCCCTATGGGGAAAAAAATGAAGTTGCTGGATATCGTTGGGCGGTTGTCGGAATTTGACGAGGAGGACCCCGTCTACGCAGCGGAGCCCACAATCTACGCGGCGGAGCCTTGGACAGAGGATTCAGACGCGATGGTTTTGCCTCAGCAGGATGGGGTGTTGGTACCACCCGAGGCAGCTAAAGAGGGCCTAGCATACTTTCTCGAAATCAACCTTGCAATCGAGATTACCGAGGCTTTGGTTGCGTCGCAGAAAGAAAAGCCAAGCATTTCCGCCATCTGCGAACGCGTTATTTATTATGCCACCTATGATGCGTGAGAGGTTAAATGTTGACTAACCCACGTTATGACGGACAGCCGCTGCTTAGGCTGCTCGATGTTTATGTGCTCTGGGCGATCGGAGAACTTTCTCAAGAGTCGGAGGATGGCTTGAAAAGGATGGCCCCCAAACTGCGATCTATCTATGGCGGCGACGGACAATGGCATGACGCAATAGCCCAGTCTATGCACATGCCTGAGGGAATGCCGGCAGCAATCCGGGATATGTGGGCAAGGAACCTCAAAATCGCCCGCGACAATGATGTAACTCTGACACCGCAGAAATTTGCGGAGATGTTCGTGGACGAAAATTTCGTGGGTTGAACGTTCCTCTCTCTAGAAGTTGCACGACAACTTCTCCTCCACTAGGTGAATGATGGACTATTTCTACATAAAACCTGACGTCGCCGGCGGAATTGGCCGTGGCACCATCATGGACACAAGCGTTCATCCCCCTGTTGTAAGCAAACTCATCTACCAAATGGAAGGGTGGTTCGGCGATGTTATCATAACGACCTTCCCGTGCTTTCTCGTCGTGGCTAAAGTCAAGCAAGCCATGCAGAACATCGGCTTCTCGGGTGCGAACTTTGCTCACGCCGAAATCACGAAGTCGGAAGACTTCCTGGAACTGCAGCCTCACGTAGAACTCCCGCAGTTCGTGTGGTTGAAAGTGAATGGGAAGGCAGGTCATGATGATTTCGGCATTGCTGGCGATCTGCGTCTGGTCATCTCGAAGCGCGTGCTGGATCTACTTGACGACTTTGGTATCCCATCCGCGACGGTTGAGCCTTATGACGGTCGGTAGGCGCTATTGTAGCCTTAGTTCGCGCAATGCAGTGGATATGCATGAAATCAATCCAGTGAAGTTGGTGGCAGTCAGATCGACTCCTCCAACAAGATCGTTCTGCCTCGCGATGTTCATCGACAACGGGGTACGCCGTGGTGGATCAGTTGCTGAAGGACCTGGGAGGATAGAATGGGATATAGCTTAACTGAGGGGCAGTTCGACGCACCGGCTGCAGCCGCAGTTGTCGATGGCCTGTCCGCAAACTTGGGAGTGACGCTGCCCAAGGATTACACCAATTTCCTTAGGGAGCATAATGGAGGTGAAGGCTTCATCGGCGACAGCTATATAATTCTTTTCAAAGCCGAAGAGTTGGTAAACTTCAATCGAGAATATGAGGTTGGAAAATACGCACCAGGCATCCTCTTATTCGCATCTAACGGAGGAGGTGAAGGCTACGGCTTCGACACTGACGATGTAGAAATGCCAATCGTGCGCATCCCGTTTATATTTATGGAACGGCAATCCGCCGAGAGGATAGCGCGAGACCTCGCCGATCTATTTGCTCGGCTGGAGGACTGGAAATGAGCGTCCAAGATACAAATTCGCGCTCCAAAGGCATGGAACTGTTCGAGCTCACACCGATTGCGGTTGGCGGCGATCCAGTAAGTTTGGAGAACAAGACCTGGCTGACCAGACAAGAGCATTTTGAAGCTGTGCGCTACTGGAATCGAACTATCGAAATTCAGCGTAAGGCGGCGCTGGAGAAGGCGACACCGACGGAGGGGTAGGGGGCGGGGAGCACTGACCTTGCGGAGGCCATGACCCGCTTCGGCGGATCATTGTGCAAGCCCACGAATCTACAGGACGGATGCCGGCAGGCGGGTGAGGGGCGGCGCCAGCATCTCAGAATTTTGCGCTGCCCGTCCTTCGGACCCCTCTGCCGGGACCTTCTCCCCGTGAACGGGGAGAAGGGGCGCTACGCTCAATAATTGCCGTCGTAGTAGCGGTCGTCGCAAGGTGCGGTGTAGATGCGGCCGCTGTTGCGATCCTGATAGCGGCAAAGCTGCTCGCCGCGCCGCTGCGGCGTGGTGGCGCTGCCGACGACCGCACCCAAAAGGGCGCCGCTGGCTGCGCCGATAACCGTGCTCTTGGTGTTGCCGCCGATCGCCTGACCGACGAGCGCGCCGCCGGCGCCGCCGATCAACGCGCCGGTTCCGGCTCTCTGCTGGCCTTCGGTCTGCGCACACCCTGCCAGCGCGGTAGTCAGAAGCGCGGCGGCAATGGCTTTCTGCATGGTCATTTGGAGTCCTCCTTTAAAGCCTTGGGTCAATGCTTTGCCAAGTGCGGTCGCATTGCGGCGGAACAGGGGCGCCATGCCTCACGAAATAAGACATGGTTTCTTTCGTCTTGACGGCCCAGGCCTTCCGTTCGGAAAGATCATGGTTAGACAAAAAGATCATAAAGATCATGGTTTAACAAGACGATAGAGCCTGGACCCTATCGAAATGAATCAGGCTCCGGCCGTGACGAACCCGCCTGCGGCGGTCCAGCCGATCCCCCAAATCCCCCAAGATGGAGAATGCCATGACCTGAGGTCTTTCCCGGACGCTTTCCTTTGCCGCGGCCCGAGAAGCCGGCTTTGCGACGCCCAAAGCCGGGCTTGCCGTCAGGACGAGCGGGCAAGGCGGCGCATACCGCACTGTCTTTTCGTTCAACGCCATGCAAGTGCCGGTCACCGATGCGCTTGCCTATGCCAGCCAGAAGCTTTTTGATTTCCTCGGCGGCAAGGTGCGCATCAAGGGCGGCACCGCAAGGCTGCAATTCGCGGTGCTGACCACCCGCGCCTCGACCATCAACGACAATGCGGCACTCAGCTGGTCGCTCGGGTCGGCGGCGGCGTCGAGCGCTGCGCTCGCAGGCACCATGGTCAACGTTCTGGCCGCGACCGGCCGCACGCTGGACGGGGCCGGTGCTACACTATCGACCGCATCGGTCGCCGATGTGGTTGCGGCGTTGACGCTCGATGGGACCGCGATGCCGGTCGATCTTTACCTCAACCTGGCGTTCGCCACCGGCACCGACATCGACGCCGACGGCACGCTCGCCATCACCGGCACGATCACGCTGCTGTGGGAGAACTGGGCGATAACGCGTAGCGTTAATCTCCCCCCTTGAGGGGGAGATGTCGCCGAAGGCGACAGAGGGGGTCGGTGCGACCGGGCGCGACCTCAGCGACAGATGGAGGTTGGCGCTCCACGCGTTGGTACCCCCTCTGGCCTGCCGGCCATCTCCCCCTCGAGGGGGGAGATACTGGGCTCCGCCGCCAGCTCCTATCATCGGCCTTTAACCTCACAAAAGGAACATCTCATGACAGATCTGGCAGACGCCGGGTCCGTGGCTGCGCAGACGCAGCCGGCGGGCAACCTTGCATGGCCACCGGCCAACGGGGACAACAGGTCCGCCCCGCCGGCTGGCAAGAGTTGGTTTGACGGTCTTTCCGAAGGCAACCGCAAGCTCGCTGAAACCAAGGGTTGGACCAAGCCTGAAAGCCTCGATCGGGTTTTCACATCCTATGCGGAGCTGGAACGGCAACAGGGTGAGAGCCTGCGCGTTCCCGCTGCGGATGCACCTGGGGAAGACTGGGACAGGTTCCATGCCCGGCTTCCCCTGGCGATGCGTCCGCTGACATCGCCTGACAAGGTCGAGTACAGGCGTCCCGACGGGCTTCCCGAAGACTTCGCCTATTCGGATGAGCTCGCCAACGCCTCCAAGGCCTGGGCGGTCGAAGCCGGCGCCACCCCAAAGGTCGCGCAGGCCTATCATGACCGCTTCGTCGGCTACATGGCCGAGCAGGCCAAGGTGCAGGAGATCGCCCTTACCCGCTCGGTCGAGGCCACTCACGACGACTTGGTCCGGGATTGGGGACCGACCGACAGCGACGGCTTTCGCCAGAGACTGGAGGTCGCCAACCGGGCGATGAAGAAGCTCGGCCTGGTCGATGCCTACAAGGCGAAGGGCATCCTTCTGCCTGACGGTGCCTTAACCGATCCGCAGATCGCCAAGGCGTTCCACGCCATCGGCGAGGCGATGTTTAGAGAAGACACGATCGACGGCGGCGCGGCTTTGAGTGGAGGCAACCCCTTCAAGCGCAACGCCGCCGGCGAACGCAACCTGACTGATATCTCAGCCCTCGTCAAAAGCGACCCCGCGTTCGCCCGGCGGCTGGCACGCGAGGCCGGCGAAAACCCCGATCTGTGGATGCCCAACAACCCCCTCTAAAGCTGTGTCGATATCCAGGTGATGCCGGCCTGCAAACGACGGCTTTCTGCGCTTCCGGTGCTCGCGGACCCAAATGTCCGCTCCGCTCCAGTTCTCAAAAGCCACCTTGTTTGGTCGCTTCGCGCCCGTCTTCGACTCCGGCTCGGCCTGACCTGAATCTCAACACACCTTCTCCGCCAATCAACCCATGAAGGAAGACAAAAATGGCAGACGCCTACACCCGTATCGCGGACGCGATCGTTCCGTCCGTTTATGCACAATACTCGTTCGAGGAGCATGTCCAGTCGCTCGAGATCTACCAGGCCGGGATCCTGTTTTCCGACCCGGCCATCGCCTCGAAACTCTCGATGGGGGGCCGTTCCGTCGACATGCCCGGCTGGACGGATCTCGGCAACGATCCATCCGAACCGGTCAATGACGATCCGGCCGACTCGATCGAGATGAAGAAGATCGGCGCGCGCCGCGAGGTCGCTGCCCGCAATGTCCGCGCCCAGGCGTGGGGCATTCCGGACCTGACCTCGATCCTTGCCGGCGACGACCCGCAGAAGCTGATCGTGCGCCGCCAGACCGACTACTGGCAGCGTGCCAACAAGCTGACTCTGCTCGGCATCCTGAAAGGCGTGCTGGCCGACAACATCGCCAATGATGCGGGCGACCTCGTCCGCGTCACCGGTGCTTCCATCGTCGACACCGATATCATCGAGGCCGCCTATCTGATGGGCGACCGCGCCGACAAGTTCAAGACGATCTGGATGCACTCGAAGCAGATGAAGGCGCTGAAGCTCGCCGACCTCATCGACTATGTGCCGCCCTCCGAGCAGGGCGGGCCGCTGATCCCGTACTACATGGGCTTGCGGGCCGTCGTCGACGACGACATCCCGGTCGCGGCGGGCGTCTACACTGCATTCATGTTCAAGGACAAGGCGATCCTGTGGAACGAGCTGCCGGTCAACACCGAAGGCGGGCCGCTGGAGTTCGACCGCAAGCCGCGCCAGGGCCATGGCGGCGGCGTCACCGAAATGGTCGGCCGCCGGCACTTCGTCCCGCACGTTCCGGGCACGCGCTTCCTCGACGCCTCCTCGGCCGGCGAATTCGCCACTGACGCCGAGCTTGCGCTGGCGGCGAACTGGGACCGTACTGCGTCGAACGTCAAGAACATGACGTTCATCGCGCTGAAGACGACCGAGGCGTGATCGGACCGGAAGGGCGGGAGTATCAGACCTCCCGCCCCTTCCGGACGCCAGGTCGGCCAATGTAGCGAATTCCAGATTCACGCGCTGCGCTGCTCCAGCGTGAAACAAGTCTTGGGGGCTCGCAACATATTCATGTTGCACTTTAATCAATCGCCGTCACCAAACGGTTACATAAAAGGGCGATGCTTCCTTGTCTTGGCAAAGGAGGGTAACCATGAACATGACATATAAGGCAGTTCAGGAAGTGCTCCGAAAAGCGGGCATTGTCATAAGCAAAAAGGGGGAAGTTCACCGTATAAACTTCTTCAGCGGTCTGGAAAACACCGCCTACTACACGACAAGTCTTCAAGATGCCCTGGACAAGGGTTTGGCGATGGGAAGAGGTGCCGGAAAGCTGCAAGCAAGCGCCTTTGCCAAGTCAGCCGAAGCAGGGCGGCGGATCTCGACGAGCGCACGCCTCGGCTGATGCCGCAGGAATTCAGGCCGCAAGTCATCGCCGCGTTGTGCGGCGACATCGTGAAACTGCAATAGCGACAATATCATCGTCTTTTCCTTGCTCGAACGAGCACAAGGGACTGAAAACACATCCCACGCCACCCGTTTCCTGACGGGTGGTTGGTATCGTGACGGGTTCCACGCACAAGACGTGCGAACGTTTTGCTCAAGCCAAAAATCACCAAACGCCCAGCCGCTACGAAGCGGCTCTTTGCCGTGGGGCCGCCATGCCCTGCTTTTCCCGATCCATACTCACGGAGGCCTAAACCATGGCCATCACCCCGCTCGACATCGCCAACATGGCGCTTGGCGTCCTCGACGAGGCGCCGATCGACAGCCTTGACCAGGATGTGAAAGCCGCGCGCTTGCTCAACCTGCATTTCGACCTGACCCGCGAAGCCGAGCTGACGAAACACGCCTGGGTCTTCGCCATCCTGGCGGCCACGGTCGCTGGCGCCGACACTGGTAGCGGCGCGGGCACGCTGAACTTTGCCTATGAATTGCCCATGGACTGCCTGCGCCCGTTGCCGCTGACCCACAATGGCGAGCCGGACGGCATGCCGATCTCGTGGCGCCAGGAAACCGGGCTGATCTATTGCGACCAGTCCGGGCCGCGCCTCATCCGCTACGTCGCCAACCTCACCGACCCGAACGACTGGGACGCGCTGTTCACGGAAGTGCTGGTGAGCGCACTTGCGGTCAAGATCGCGCATCCGCTGACTCACAAGGCGGGCCTGATCGACATCGCCCGCGGTGCCTATGACCGGGCGCTGGACGCGGCGTTCCACACCAACGCCATCCAGCGAGGCGGCAGGCTGTCGACGTCGTCCTGGGCGATCCAGCGCGGCGACAACCGGTTTGTGCGCTGATGACGACGCTCTATCCGGTCCAGGACACATTCGTTCGTGGCGAGATCAGTCCGCGATTGCATGCGCGCGCCTCGCTCGATCTTTATCGGGCAGCGCTTTCCAAATGCGAGAATTTCGTCACCTTGCCGCATGGCGGCATCAGGAAGCGCGGCGGCACCATCTTCGTCGGCGAGGTAAAGAACGCGGCCAAGACAACGCGCGGCATCCCGTTCATCTTCTCCTCCGAGCAGGCCTACTGCCTGGAGTTCGGCGATTTCTATATCCGCGTCTATGCTTATGGCGCCCGCGTCGGCACGGTCGAGATCGCTTCGCCCTATGCGGAAGCCGACCTCTTCGATCTCGCCTATGTGCAGTCTGCCGACCAGATGTGGATCAGCCACAAGGACTATCCACCGAAGGTGCTGACGCGCACCGCGCATCAGACATGGACGCTGGAGGATTTCGAATTCCTCGATGGTCCCTATGACGACATCAACGAGACCGGCACGACGCTGACACCAGCCGAGACCGGTCATCTGACGCCGGCCATGACTGGCAATACGACGCCAGGTGGAACGGTCTCGAATGCGGGCGGCGATCCCGACGCCTACCAGATGTTCGACCGCGACAGGGTCCAGAACATACTGATCGCCGGCGACTCGATCGGTTATATCCGCTACCGCAACGCGGCCGCCGCGCAGCGCATCGTCGATGCCTACTGGATCACCGCGGCCAGCAAGGCGACGACCAATTTCGACTTCTTCACGGACTGGGAAATCCAGGGTTCCAACGATGGAGCGAACTGGGTCACCCTCGACACCAGGACGGCGGAGACTGGTTGGTCGAACAGCGAGACAAGGTTCTACGAATTCACCAATTCGACAGCCTATGAATACCACCAGATCGTCTTCAGCGGCGGCGGCGGCGACGACGCAACGCACACACGCTGCGCCGAAATCGCCTTCCACATCAAGGCTTCGGACCAGACGCCATTCAACCTCACTGCTTCCTCGATCGTCGGCATCAATGGCGACGCCGGCTTCCAGTCAAGCGATGTCGGCCGCGCCATCCGGCTGCTGGGTTCGGACGGTCGCTGGCGCTGGGCCAGGATCACCAGCCGCACCAGCCCCACCGTCGTCAAGATCGTGCTCCACAACCATGCTCTGCCGAACCTGAGCCCGATCACCCGCTGGCGGCTCGGCACCTTCGTGCCGGGCAAATATGTCGAGACCGGCTCGCTCTACGAGGAACGGCTGGCCTTCAGCCGCAGATTCTCGGTCTATGCCTCGGCGACCGGCGACTTCGATAATTTTGCGCTCGGCGAAAAGGACGACGCCGCACTGGAATTCGTGCAGGCCGGCGGCGGCCAGGCCAACGACATCGTCTGGATCGCCGATTCCGACGGCGCGCTTTTGATCGGCACATCAGGCGGCATCCGGGCGCTGTCGGGCTCCGGCATCGACGAGGCGCTGACCCCGTCGTCGTTCAAGAATCGCAATTCGCGCACCTTCGGCTGCGCCCGCATCCGCCCGGTCGCTGCCGGGCAGTCGTTCCTCTATGTCACCCGCAGCCGCAAATCGATCGCCGAGCTGGTGCAGACCTCGGTCAGCAAATTCACCTCCGACGATATCGGCCAGGTCTCCGAGCATATTCCCAAGCAAGGCGTCGTCGAGCTGGCGTTCCAGACCGACCCCGATCCGGTGCTGTGGTTCCCGCTCGAAAATGGCGAGCTCGGCGGCTACACGCACCAGCCGTCGCAGGATGTGCGCGGCATGCACCGGCATCGTCTCGGTGGCGCCTTTACTGGTTCGGAATGGGGGATCGTTGAAAGTGCGGTTGTGACGCCAGGCCAGAACGGCGCCGACGATGTCTGGCTGTTCGTCAAGCGCAGCATCGGCGGCGTGACGAAGCGCACCATCGAGATCATGACGGCGCCGTTCGAATATGGCGGCCTCGACGACGCCTTTCAGGTCGATTGCGGCCTGACCTATTCGGGGGCCGCCGTCAATGCCGTCTCCGGGCTCGATCATCTCGACGGCGAGAGCGTCGACGTGCTGGCCGGCGGCAAGATCTATAAGGGCCTGCCCGTAGCTGCCGGCCAGGTGACGCTGCCGGGCGGCGCCGTGGCCAGCAAATGGCAGGTCGGGCTCGGCTACCAGTCCGAGGCCAACACGTTGGAACTCGATGTCGGCGGGCGCGACGGCTCCATTGTCGGCCGCCGCAAGAAGATCGCCAAGGTGATGCTTTCGCTACTCGAGACCGACACGTCGGGGCTCGAAGTGCAGTCCTTCCTGCGCGGCCGCTGGGAGAAGGTGCGCATGCCAAGCATTGTCGCGCCAGACGGCAAGGCGAGCCTGTTCACCGGCAATGTCGAGGTGCCGATCGACGACAGCTGGGAAGGGCAGGGCAGAGTGAAGATCCGCCACGTCAACCCGACGCCCTGCACCATTCGGGCGTTCACGCCGGTGTTCGATGCCGAGCCTTAGGAACTGCTGATCTCCCCCCTTGAGGGGGAGATGTCGCCGAAGGCGACAGAGGGGGTCGGCGCGTCCTGACGCGACTCCCATAACGGACGTAAGAGGCTGACGCTTCACGCGAGACAACCCCCTCTGGCCTGCCGGCCATCTCCCCCTCGAGGGGGGAGATAACCATCCCGCCCCCAAAAAGGACCCTCCTCCCGTGACCCTATTCCCCCATGCCGAAGATCTCGGCAGGGCGCGGACGGCTGCCGATTTCGCTGCCGTCATCGCCTTGCTCGACACCGACCTCAACAATGCTGCCGCCCGCAAACAGGAGCTGGAACGGGCCGAGGATCGCGCGATCTTCGGCGACGGCGACCTGGGCGAGGTGCGCGCCGCGCTCACCGACTGCAATGCGGCAATCGCGCTGCTGGAGAAAACCGTCGAGGCGGCGAACAAGCGCCGCGTCGAAGCCGCCGAAAGGGAAGCGCGGGCCGACATCGTCGCCCTGGGCGACGAGATCAAGTCCAAGGCCGCTTCGCTCGGCGAGCGCTGGCGCACCGTCCACCGGCTGATCGAGCAACTGCGCCAGGAACTGTTCGAGGCCGACGCGCTCGTCCGCGCGATCGCCACTGCCAACGGCCTGTTCAACGCCGCCGGCGTTGCCGATCTCAAAATCAATCTGACCACCACCCGGCGCGCTGCCATGGCCGGACCGCACGCGGCCGTGCCTGCCCGTCTCAGTCGGCCAGCGGTTCAGGCCGACAGGCTGCTTCTGTCCTTCCTCAGCCCCGGCGGCGCGCTCGACCCGCGCCCGGCGCTCGGCGCGCCGGTCGAAGGTGTCAAAAGCAAATTCATTCCCGCCAGCGAACGAGGCTGACCATGTGCACACTTGCCCTTATCGGCACGGCTCTTTCGGTGGGCGGCGCGCTGGTCGAAGGCCAGCAGTCGAGGCAGATGGCCGACTACCAGGCCAAGGCCTATGATCAGCAGGCGCAGCCCGAGCCTCAAAGCGCGACCTTCGAACAGGGCC